>JBOGSY010000233.1:0-3561 GCA_050691915.1 Candidatus Limnocylindria bacterium
GGCGCGCTCAGCTCCACGTCCCGGACGGCGTGCGCCTGCATCTGGCCGAAGCCGGTGCGGAACCAGGCCGCCGCCAGGGCGGCGTCGTCGGCCGGCGCGTGCACGTAGTGGCGGAAGAAGCCGCGCCCCACGAAATGGGCGGACCAGGCCGCGTACAGGTCGCGCGCGACCTCGGGGTCGGCATCGCCGGCAAGGGCGTGCCCCTCGATCGGGCTCCAGCACGAGCGGCCCCAGATCTCCTCCTGGCGCGGGTAGCCCAGCAGGTAGCCCTGGAGGGGGCCGGACGGCTCCGGTCCGCCCAGCGCGACGACCCCGTGCGCCCCATCCCGGCCGAGCAGCTCAGCCAGGAGCGGCCGGCAGGCGGCCGGCTCCGCGAAGGCCGCCGGCAGCTCGGGACGCAGGTCGCGCAGCCGTGCCTGCCGGCCCGCAAGGAGGGCCGCGGCGGCGTCCAGGTGCGCCTCGTCGAACGGGACGATCTCGGGTTCCCGGGTCATGGGCGGCGAGGATACACGTCGCCTGCGAGCTCCACCCCGCCGTCCGCATCGACGAACACCCACGCGTCGTGCGGGATCCGGGCCAGCTCGTCGGCTGCCAGCAGGACCACCGGCAGGCCGGCCCCGTACAGCTCCTCCGCCACCACCGACCCGACCGCCAGGATCAGGTCCGGCTCGCCCAGCAGGATGGCGGCCGGGGCGTTCCCGGCCCGCGCCGCCTCCGCCAGGACCGATGACGACGAGGATGAGCCCCGCGCAGCCGGCATGACCAGGACCCGGCCGGCCAGCTCGGCTCCCCGCTGGGGGTGGTGCGCGTCGATCAGGATCCCGCTGGCCGGGTCCAGCCCGCCCCACAGCGACAGCGGCTCGCGCAGCACGAACGCCTGGCCGCGGGCGGTCCCGGGCGCCAGCGGCCTGCCCCTCATGCCCCGCCCCACAGCTCAGGGTCGCGCCACAGGCGGCCGCTCACCGCCGAGCGCAGGCACTCGCCCCGCGAGGCGAAGACCACCCGGGCACCGATGTTTCCCGGCGCGTAGTAGGCCCACTTGGCGGAGTCGGTCATCACCGGCAGCTGCGTGGGTCGCAGGATCGGCCCCAGGTAGCTGCAGGTGTCCACCAGCAGCTCCACCCCGGCGTCGCGCAGGATGCGCGCCGTGCCGGTCGCCTCGGCGGCGGCCAGCACGTCCCGGCCGGTGGAGACCAGCAGCTCCACGCCGTCGGCCACCCGGGCGCCGTCCAGCCCGCGGGCGATGGCCTCCAGCTCCGGCAGCGAGGCGTGCGGCGTGCCCAGCGACACGGCGCCAATGCGCCCGTCGGCGGTCACCCCCTCGGTGCTCAGCTCGTCGCGGGCCCTGCGCAGCTCGGCCAGGCCGACCTCGATCACCTCCTCCGGCTCCCGGAGGTGCAGCGCCGCGGCCAGCGTCGGGGCCTCCGGCGTGGAGCCGACCGCGTGGAACATGGCCACCGCCCCGGACGAGGCGGCCGCGGCACCCAGCGCCTTGAGCCTGTCCTCGGCCAGGGCCGGCGGAAGGCCGTCCAGCACCGCCACGCGGTTGCCGGCGCGCCGTCCGAGCAGCATCCCCAGGACCGGGTAGAGCGCGTCGGCATCGAGCAGCCGGGCGGGAACGTCGGCCGCCGGGCGGAGGACCAGGACGGCGCGACGGGCATCGGTCCGGTGCAGGCCGGCATCCGGCACGCGCCCGGTCACGGCGCAGGCGATATCTGTGAAGTCTCCGTACCGCTCGGTACGTGCGCCGAGCACGCTGTTGCAGAAGACGATGGCGTTTGACTCCGCCCAGGCCACCTGCTCGCCCGGGGCCGGGCGGGCATCGGCCAGCTGGTAGGGGGCACAGGTGAAGGTTGGACGGCAGCCGAGCCGGCGGTAGAGCTCCATCAGCTCCGTCCCGCGTCGCGCCGCCTCCGGGTCGCCGCGCCACAGCTCCGGGTGCAGCAGGTCGACCGCGCCCACATTCAGGGTGGTGGGCACCGATACCCGCGCGCCACCCTCCGCCAGGCGGGCCACGAAGTCGAGCGTCGCCTGGCCGTGGTACAGGCACGAGTCGACGTGGGCACGCGTGATCGGGATCAGCCGACGGGCGTCGAGCGCCTCGGCCGCGACCAGCACCAGGCGCATGGCGAGCGCGGCGCCCGCGCCCGCCTCACCCTCCAGCAGCGCGCGCTCGCGGTCGTCCAGGGCGACCGCCATGGGGCTAGTGCCCGGCCTCCTCGGCCTCGATCCGCCCCAGCTTCTCCAGGCGCGGCACGTGCCGGCCGCCCTGGAAGTCAGCCGCCAGGAACTCGCGGAGCGAGGCCTTGGCCACCTCCACGCCCACGATCCGGGCGCCGAAGGCGATGACGTTGGCGTCGTTGTGCTCGCGTGCCAGCCGGGCGACGACCGGGTTGGTGGCCTGCACGCAGCGGATGCCGCGCACCTTGTTGGCCACGATCGCCTCGCCGGTCCCGCTGCCGCCCAGCACGATCCCGCGGGCGTAGTCACCGCGCGCCACCGCCCGGGCCACCGGCGCGATGAAGTCGGGGTAGTCGACCGGCTCGTCGGAGTAGGTCCCGAAGTCGCGATACTCGATCCGCAGCTCATCCAGCAGCGTGCAGAGCTCGCCCTTGAGGGCGAAGCCGGCGTGGTCGGAACCGATGGCGACGCGCATGCGCCGCCCAGTCTATCGGAGCAGCAGCGCGGGGAATCGGGCCGGGTCAGCCTTCCAGGTCGATCAGCTCGCCCAGCTGCTGGCGGCCGATGGGGCCCTCCCGCACAAGGCGCGCCGGCGCCACGGACAGGTCCAGCACGGTGGAGGCGACGCCACCCGGCGCCCGGCCGCCGTCGATGACCGCGTCCAGGAGGTCCGCCTGCGTCGCGAAGGCGATCAGCACGTCATCCGCATCGAGCGTCTCCGGCTCGTCGCTGACGTTGGCGCTGGTCGTCAGCAGCGGGCCGGAGGCCAGGATCAGCTCGCGCGCCACGGCATGGTCCGGCACGCGGAAGGCCTGCGTCCCGCCGCCATCGGTCGCCGCCAGGACCATGGTCAAGGCGCCCGGCCAGAAGCTGGCGGCCAGCGCGCGGGCGCGGTCGTCCACCGCCCAGCTCTCCGGGATCGTGTCCAGGTCCGCCAGCAGCATGGGGATCCGCCGGTCGGTGGGGCGCCGCTTGAGCTCGAAGAGCGCCTCGATCCGGTCGGGGCGGGCGGCGGTGCAGGCCACGCCGTAGACCGTGTCGGTCGGGAACGCGACCAGGCCCCCGTCGCGCAGGATGGCGGCGGCGGCCGCGATGCCGGCGGGCGTGGCGGGCAGGACGTCGGTCACGGCCGGTCGATCCTGACCACGCGCTCGATGCCGGCCAGGTCGAGCAGGGTGGCCGTCTCCACTGCCGCCGGGAGCTCCTCGGCCAGGGCGCGGACGGCATCCGCCTGGCCCATCCCGACCTCCAGCAGCGCGACGCCGCCCGGGGCCAGGCGATCCGGCAGCTGGGCGAGCAGACGGCGGATGGCGTCCAGCCCATCGGTCCCGCCGTCCAGGGCCGAGCGCGGCTCGTAACGGAGGCTGCCGGCACCGGAGG
>JBOGSY010000234.1:0-3538 GCA_050691915.1 Candidatus Limnocylindria bacterium
GTTCTCGTCGATGCGGCCCGCCGATATGCGATCGATGGACATGCCATGGACGGTCACTCGGCGGCGGCTCGCCGCGTGGACACCCACGACCATCCAGCGACTCGCAACCCGTTCGTGGTTTGCGACGGCGTCGGTGATCTCGAACCGGACCCCCGGGAACAGCCGCCGCTGGTGACGGATGGAGTCGAAGTAGCCCGTCAGGTTCGTCTCGCGGTGCGTGACGAGATCGTGGTGACGAAAGCCCGGGGCGAAGAGCTCCTCGCCTCCGGTGAAGTCGCCCGCGTTCCAGACCCTGTCGGCAAATGACCGGACGATGGCGGCCAGCTCGTCACTCACGATGGCCACGCCTCCTTCCACTCGTGCGGGCCGGTGTGATGGCCGTCGCACAGCCCCACGCGCCCACCCATGTGCCGGCTGGGCAGGTACGGCTGCATGCCCTCCTCGTAGGGCGTCGGCTGGCGGTTGCAGATCATGTAGCGGCGCTCGCGCGCCCACTCGTAGGCGTGATCGGCGCCGCAGAAGGTGTAGCCCTTGGTGAAGTTGATGGTCTCGCCCGGACGCGGGTCGGACGCAAGACCGATGGGTCCGGACTCGCGCACGATCTCGATCCTTACCGGGAGCTGGGGCGCGCGGGTGCCGCACTGGTCGCAGGTCTGCATGGGTCCTCTGGCGCCCCTGGTCAGCCCCGGGAGCGGCGGCGGGTGGCGATCCGCTCCCGCATCAGGGCCGTCTGGAGCGCGGCGCGGACGCGGGCGATGTCGACCGGGTCCTTCACCTCGCCCAGCTGGGCCTCGGCGGCCTTGCGGGCCTCGACGGCCCGCGCCTCGTCGATCTCGTCGGAGTGCTCGGCCAGGTCGGCCATGATGATGACCCGGTCGGGGCGCACCTCCACGAAGCCGCCGGAGATGAACATCAGCGTCTCCGTGCCACCCTTGCGGATCTTGAGCTCCCCGGTGCCCAGGGCGGTGAGCAGGCGGGTGTGGCGCGGCAGGATGCCCAGCTCACCGTCGATCCCGGGAACGATGACCATGTCGACCTCGTCCTCGTAGGCGCGCCGCTCGGGCGAGACGATCTCCAGCTGGAGGGGCATGGCTACTTCATCGCCTCCGCCTGCTCCACCACGTCCTCGATCGGTCCTGCCATCAGGAACGCCTGCTCGGGCAGCTGGTCGTGCTTGCCGTCCAGGATCTCCTTGGCGCCGCGCACGGTCTCCATCCGCTGCACGTACTTGCCCGGGCGCCCGGTGAACTGCTCCGCGACGAACATCGGCTGGGACATGAAGCGCTGGAGGCGACGGGCGCGGCCGACGGTCAGCTTGTCCTCCTCCGACAACTCGTCCATGCCCAGGATGGCGATGATGTCCTGCAGGTCCTTGTAGCGCTGCAGGGTGCGCTGCACCTCGCGCGCGACCGTGAAATGCTCGTCGCCCACCACCCGCGGGTCCAGCACGGTGGAGGTCGAGGTCAGCGGGTCCACCGCGGGATAGATCCCGATCTCCACGATCGAGCGCTCCAGGCGGATGGTCGAGTCCAGGTGGCCGAAGGTCGTGGCCGGGGCCGGATCGGTGTAGTCGTCGGCCGGCACGAAGATGGCCTGCAGGCTGGTGATCGAACCCTTCTTGGTCGAGGTGATGCGCTCCTGCAGGTCGCCCATCTCGGTGGCCAGCGTGGGCTGGTAGCCCACCGCCGAGGGCATCCGACCCAGCAGGGCCGATACCTCCGAGCCCGCCTGGGTGAAGCGGAAGATGTTGTCGATGAAGAGCAGGATGTCGCGCCCCTCGACGTCGCGGAAGTACTCGGCCATGGTCAGGCCGGTCAGGCCCACCCGCTGGCGGGCGCCCGGCGGCTCGTTCATCTGGCCGAAGACCATCACCGTCTTGTCGATGACGCCCGATTCGGTCATCTCGCCGATCAGGTCGTTGCCCTCGCGCGAGCGCTCGCCCACGCCGGCGAAGACGGAGTAGCCGCCGTGCTCCTGGGCGATGTTGCGGATCAGCTCCTGGATGATGACCGTCTTGCCCACGCCGGCGCCGCCGAAGACGCCGACCTTGCCGCCGCGCTTGAAGGGCGCGATGAGGTCGATGACCTTGATCCCGGTCTCGAAGACCTGGGCCTCGGTCTCCATCTGGTCGAAGGCCGGCGCCGGCCGGTGGATGGGCAGCATCTCCTTGCTCTTCACCGCGCCCTTGCCGTCGATCGGGTGGCCCAGCACGTCGAAGACGCGACCCAGGGTGATCTCGCCCACCGGCACGGTGATGGGCGAGCCGGTGTCGACCGCCTCCAGCCCGCGCGCCAGCCCATCGGTGGTTGACATGGCGACGGTGCGCACCCAGTTGTTGCCCAGGTGTTGCTGAACCTCCACCACCAGCGTCTGGTCGCCGGCGCCGTCGCCGGCCGCCGCGGTGGTCGCCCGGCGCGCCTGCTTGGGGCGCTGGATCTCGAGGGCGTTGTAGATGGCGGGCAGCTCGCCCGGCGGGAACTCGACGTCGATCACGGGACCCGTGATCTGGATCACCTTTCCGGTGGCCATGGGTGTGTGCTTCTCCTCCTAGCCGCCCAGGGCTTCCGCCCCGGAGGCGATCTCGATCATCTCGCGGGTGATGGTGGCCTGGCGTGTCTTGTTGTAGACCAGGGTCAGGTCGTCGATCAGCTCCCCGGCGTTGTCGGTGGCGTTGCGCATGGCGACCATCCGGGCCGACTGCTCGGACGCGTTCGCCTCCAGCACGGCCCGATACAGGTCCACCGCCACGTAGTGCGGCAGCAGCCTGCCCAGCACCACCTCGGGCGAGGGCTCGATCAGGTACTCATCGGTCCTGGCCGCCTCTTCGGCCGGCAGGTCCTCCGGCCGCCCCACCGGGAGCAGGGTCAGGACCGACGGGCTCTGGGTCAGGGTGCTGACGAAGCCGGGGTAGACCACCTCGATCTCGTCGAAGGTCCCGGCCAGGAAATCCTCAGCCACCAGGCGGGCGATGGGGGTGACGTCGGCGAAGCTGGGGCGGTCGCCCAGCCGCCCGAAGTGAGCCGCGATCGGGATCCCCGCCCGGCGCAGCTGGTCGCGGCCCTTGCGCCCGACCGTGATGGCGGAGACCTCCACCCGCTCCCCGGAGTCCAGCTTCGCGACCCGCTCCGCGACGAAGCGCAGCGCCGCGCGGACCGTGTTGGAGTCCAGGGCGCCCGCCAGGCCGCGGTCCGTGGTCATCACGATCATGCCGATCCGGCGCACCTCGCGACGGGCGAGGAGCGGGTCGACCTCCTCGTCGATCGCCGCGCTGACCCGGCTCAGGGCGGCGTGCAGCTCGTCCGCGTAGGGGCGGGCGGCCAGGATCGCGTCCTGAGCCCGCTTCATGCGGGACGCGGCCACCAGCTCCATGGCCCGGGTGATCTGGGCGATGTTGCGGACGGAGCCGATCCGGGCGCGGATCTCCTTGAGGCTGGGCATGGGCTAGGCCTTGGCCTCCGCATCGGCCTTGGCCTCCGCATCGGCCTTGGCGTCATCGGCCTTGGCCTCCGCATCGGCCTTGGCCTCCGCATCGGCCTTG
>JBOGSY010000235.1:0-3526 GCA_050691915.1 Candidatus Limnocylindria bacterium
CCCAGCAGCTGGCCGAGGCGGTCGGCGACCGGCTTCAGGCGCAGCGCGTCGTTGACCTTGCCCTTCGGACGGCCCAGGTGGCTGGCCAGGATGACGCTGGCGCCGTGCTCCAGCAGGTAGACCAGGCTCGGCAGGCTGGCACGGATCCGCGTGTCGTCGGTGATCTTGCCGTCGTCCAGCGGGACGTTCAGGTCGGCGCGCAGGAAGGCCCGCTTCCCGCGCACGTCGATGTCGCGCACCGTCTTCTTGTTCATACAGGCATCGCGGCTACAGCCGGTCGGCCATGAACTTCGCCAGGTCCGCCACGCGACAGCTGTAGCCCCACTCGTTGTCATACCAGGCGATGACCTTGAGCAGGTTCTCGCCGGTCACCATGGTCGAGGGCGCGTCGATGATGCTCGAGCGCTCGTCGCCCTTGAAATCCATGCTCACCAGCTCCTCCTGGGTGTAACCGAGGAGCCCCTGCATCGGTCCTTCGGCGGCCTGGCGCAGGGCCTGGTTCGCGCTCTCCGCGGTCACCGGCCGCTCGGTCAGGGCCACGAAGTCGATGACGCTGACCGTGGCGGTGGGCACCCGCAGGGCGAAGCCGTCGAACTTTCCCTTCAGCTCGGGGATGACCAGCGACAGGGCCCGCGCCGCCCCGGTGGTGGTGGGGATGATGTTCTGGCCGGCGCTGCGTGCCCGCCGCAGGTCCTTGTGGAACACGTCCAGCACGTTCTGGTCGTTGGTGTAGCTGTGGACCGTGGTCATCAGGCCGCGCTGGATGCCGAACGTGTCGAAGATCACCTTTGCCGGCAGCGCCAGGCCGTTGGTGGTGCACGACGCGTTGCTGACGATGTGATGCCGCTCGGGGTCGTAGGCGCCCTCGTTGACGCCCAGGACCACGGTGACGTCCTCGTTCTTGGCTGGGGCGCTGATGATCACCTTCCGCGCGCCGGCGTCCAGGTGCGCCCGGGCGCGGGTCGCATCGGTGAAGATCCCGGTCGACTCGATGACCAGGTCAACGCCCAGGTCCTTCCAGGGGAGGGCGGCCGGGTCCTTCTCGCTGAACGCCCTGATCCGCCGACCGTCCACCGTGATTTCGCCCTCCCCCGCCGAGACATCGCCGTCGTAGCGGCCGTAGGTCGAGTCGTACTTGAACAGGTGCGCGTTGGTGGCGGTCGGCGCCAGGTCGTTGATGGCCACCACCTCGAGCTCACGGCCATGGCGCTCCAGGATGGCCTTGAGGCTCTGGCGACCGATGCGGCCGAATCCGTTGATAGCGATGCGGGTCACGAAGGGCTCCTCATCTGTGCGGGAGTCAGGGACGCACGATCGCGCCGCCGTAGGCGGGATCGTGGAGGCGTTCATTGACGATTGGGAGCGATCCGATCAGCGAGACGTCGTCGCCGTGCTCGGCCAGCGCGATGCGCACGCGGCGTGCCGGAATGGGGAACGCCCGGCGCTCGATCTCGGCCTCCACGGCGTCCAGCAGCTCGGGCCGATGGAAGGCGATGGATCCGCCGAGGACGATGACCTCCGGGTTGAGGACGTTGACGAGCCCGGCGCAGAGGGCGCCGACGGCCTGCCAGGCGCGGGCCAGCACCGCGCCGCAGGCGGCATCCCCGCCGTCCGCGGCGCGGGCCACCAGGGCGGCGTCCACGTCGTCGGGGCCGGCGGCCAGCGCCGCCAGGCCCGGCGCCAGGCCGGCCGCCAGCAGGGCACGACCCTCACGGGCGATGGCGGTGCCGGAGCCGATCGCCTCCACGTGCCCCGGGGCCCCGTCTCCGCAGATGGGCCCGTCCAGCTCGACGGTCAGGTGTCCGACCTCGCCTGCGGTCCCGTCCTTGCCGATCAGCGGACGGCCGTCGATGACGATCCCGCCGCCGATGCCGGTCGACACCGTCACGTAGATCACGTCCTGGGCCCCGCGCCCCGCACCGTGGCGCCACTCCGCCATCACCGCCACGTTGGTGTCGCGCTCCAGGAAGGCGGGCAGCCCGACGGCCTGCTCGACCCGCGCCGCCAGCGGCACGTTCACCCAGCCGGCGAGGTTGGGCGGCGCCACCACCACGCCGCGCCAGGGGTCGAGCGGCCCCGGCGACGAGATGCCGGCGCCCACCGGGTCGGGCAGCCCGCCGGCCCTCGCCTCGTCCAGGGTGTCGCGCGCCAGGCGGCAGATCCGCTCCACCACCGCATCGACGCCGTCCTCGTCGCGGGTGTCGACGGCACGGCGGCACGCTACGACGAGGTCGGGGCTCACGTACGCGGCGCGAATGCGGGTGCCGCCGAGGTCGATCGCCAGGATCGGCTGGCCGGCTGCCTCATCCACGAGGAGCTCATTGTACCGTCGGGGCATCAAGATGGCCGCCCGGCGGCGGCCATCGGTCCGACGGGCGTCCGATGGCGCGCGGCCGGGCGGCCGAAGCGCGGGGGCTTCCGAGCAGGCCGCCGCCGGTCGAAGCGCCGGCGCGACTCCTCAGAACGACGTGATGGCGATCGTCAGCCGCCGATCTTGAACATCTTGGTGCCGCAGACCGGACAGGTGCCCTGGGTCGCCGGCTTGCCGTTCTTCATGGTGATCTTCTGCTCGTTCAGCATGTCGCGCTTCGCCTTGCACTTGACGCAGTAGGCATTGGTCGCCATCGGTAGGTAGCCTCCTTCTCCGGCTGCCGCGCCGGTCTGCCGTTAATCCCCGCTTCGCCTGCCGATCAATGACGACCAGCGTCCACGGGAATCGCCGTCCTGCCCCTGGTCCATCTGCCAGAGGAGGTGGATGCCAGCCAGGCCGGCATCGATGCAGCGTGCCTCTGCGGCCTCCTTCGCCGCGCCTTCGAGGAACGTCCCTTCGATCCGCTGTGCGTACACCGCACAGACCGTTCCCGCACGGAGCCCCGCGAGGCTCGCCAGCACGAACAGGGCCGACGACTCCATCTCGAGGTTCGCGACGCCCTCGCGCCGCAGCTCCTCCGCGAGGTGAGGATAGCGAACCGGGAGCGTGCGCATCGCCCTTCCCTGCGGAGCGTAGAAGCCGCTCGCCGTGGCCGTCAGCCCCAGGTGGTGGCTGAAGCCCAGGTCACGGCACGCCGTCTCGAGGGCCGACACCACATCCCGGTGGGCGATGGCGGGATAGCCCGGACGGACGTAGAAGTCGGTCGTGTTCTCCAGGCGCACCGCCCCGATCGAGATGACCAGGTCGCCGAGCCCGATCTCCGGCTGGAGCGCGCCGCTGGATCCGACCCGCACCAGGGTCGGGCGATCGGTGATCTCCATGACCTCCGCCATCACGATCTCGACGTTGTCGGTGCCCATCCCGGTCGACATGGCCGAGACCCGCATGCCCCGGTAGCTGCCGGTGGCGGTCGTGATCTCGCGGTTGCTCCGCTCGAGCTCGACCGCGTCCCAGCGGCCCGCCACGCGCGCCACCCGGCCGGGATCGCCCACCAGCAGGATGTACTCGGCCAGCTCGCCACGCTCGAGGGCGATGTGGTACTGGCGGCCGGCGCTGGTCGGCGCGTCGGCGCTGGTTCGCTCGTTCACGTGGTGG
>JBOGSY010000236.1:0-3526 GCA_050691915.1 Candidatus Limnocylindria bacterium
CCGCGGAGCTGCGACGGCGCGGCCTGGAGGCGCCGGTCAGCCTGCTGCTGGCGGCGCACCGGCCGCTGCGCCCGCTGCTGGCCCACGTCGCCACCTTCCTGGCGCCCACGTTGCGGCCGGTCCTCGGCCGCCAGATGGGCACGCTGGAGGCGGCGCTGGCCGACGACGAGGCCTACGATCGCCTGCTCGACGCGCTGGACGAGCGCTCGTCCGGCTGATGCCCGATCTCGGGGAGCTGATCGGCAGCCTGCTCGGGTTCGTCGGCGGCCAGGTGGCCGCCAGCTCGCTGCGCCTGGGACCGGTGCCCACCGTGGCCCTCTTCGGCGTGATGCTGATCCTGCTCTCCCTGGTGGCGCGGCCGTCCACGCGCTGGACGGTGCGTGACCTGGGACGGCTGGCCAGCGTGCCGCGGGCCATGGCGCTGGCTGCCGAGTCCGGCGCGGACGCGGCCGTCTCGCTGGGCAGCGCCGGGATCGCGCGCGGCGTGTCCGCGGCGGACCGTATCCAGACCCTGGCCGGCCTGACGATCCTGGGTCACGCGGCACGCGCCGCGGCGCGGAGCGGCGTCCCGCTGCGCGTCACCGCCAACGACCCGGTCGCCATTCATCTGGCGGAGATGGCGCTGGCCGATGCCCACCGGCGCACCGCCACCCTCGAGCGTGAAGAGCGCTCGAGCGCCGAGTACCTGGGCGAGGGACGTGCCGTGGCGGCGGGCGCCGCCCTGGCCGACAGCGCCGCGCCGGCCACCGCCTTCGTGATGGGCGGGCTGGCGGAGGAGGCCCTCATCCTGCTGGAGGGCGAGGCCCGGGATGCGGCCTGGACCAGCTTCGGTACGGCCTCCCCGTCGCAGGCCGGCTCCGTGCTGCTCACCGGGGAGGGTGCGCTGGCCGGTCCGGAGCTGTTCCAGGCCGGCAGCGACCTGCGGGGGGCGGGCCACGAGCGCACCGGCGTGCTGGCCGCCAACCGGCTGCTCATGGCGGCCCTGGCCGTGATCGTGATCGGGTCGGTGGCGGCGGTCGCTTCCGGCGTGGACGTGGCCGCCACCCTGGCGGGGCGCTGAGCGGTGCGGCGGTCCCTGCCCGGCGCGCTGGTCGTCGTCCTGGGCATCCTGCTGGTGGTGGACTTCGTGGTCATCAATCCCACGCTGGCCGGCGCGGCCGTCGCCGTGCTGGAGCTCACCGTCCTGCTCGCCGCCGCCGCGGCCGTCGCCGGCGCCGTGTCGCTGGTCCTGCGCCACTGGACACACCTTGTCGAGCGCCACGACGGCTGGATCGGATCGCTCGTCCTGCTGGCGGCCTTCGGGGTGATGGTCCTGGCCGGCTTCTACCCGGGCTCGGGTGGCAGCGGCGACCCCGCCGTGCGCTGGCTGGTGGCCGCGCTGCTGGCCCCGCTGGTCGCGTCGCTGTTCGCGCTCCTGTTCGTCTTCGTGCTGGCCGCCGCGCGGCGGGGGATGACCCTGCGGCCGCGCCAGACCGGGCTGATGCTGGCCGCCGCGGCCGCGGTCGTGGTGCTCCTCCTGCCGGTGGGCGGGGTCCCCGGCGACTGGCTGGCCGGACTGGCGGCCTGGAGCATGGCGGTGCCGATCGGCGGCGTCTTTCGCGGCCTGCTGATCGGCGTCGGCATCGTCACCGCCGTCCACGCGGCGCGCGTCATCCTGGCGCTGGACGCCGCCGATGACTGAGGAGCGCCCGCAGGCGGAGCCGGTGCGGCGGCCGCGACCCCGCCTGCGGCGGGCGGTGCCCGGCGTGGGGCTGCTCGTCCTGCTGGCGGCGGGGGTGCTCATCGGTCCCGGCGATGCGCTCGTCCAGCTGCAGATGGCGACGCCGGATCGCTCCCGGGTGACGGAGATGCGGGCCCTGCTGGCCCGGCTGCCGGAGCGGCCGCTGGTCCTGGTCGGGATGGATGCCGACCTGGGCACCTACCCGGAGATCCGCGGCGTGGCACGCGCCGCATTCGACGACCTGCTCTCGCGCGGCGGCCGGCTGGCCTTCATCAGCTTCACGACCGAGGGACGGGCGGTCGCGGCGGCGGAGCTGGATCGCCTGGCGGCCGGCGGGACTCGCGCCGGTGCGCTGATGGACGCCGGCTACGTGGCGGGCGCCGAGGCCGGCATGGTGCTGGCCGTGACCGACCTGCTGCGCGACGATGCCGCGGGAGCGGTGGCAGACACGGTGCGTGACGCGGGGGGCGGGATGGCGGCGTTCGACATGGTCCTGGTGGTGGGTGGCGTGGACCTGGGCGCCCGCAGCTGGGTCGAGCAGGTGGGCACCCGGCTGCCGGAGCTGCCGATCGTGGCCATCGCCCCCACCTTCGCCCACCCGGAGCTGGCCCCCTACCTGCGCACCGGGCAGCTCGCCGCCCTGCTGGCGACGCTGCGCGACGGCGCGGCGTACGTGCGCCAGGTAGAGGAGGCGCTGCCCCCACCGGCGTCCGGCGAGCCCGCCCGCTCCGGCGTGCCGAGCGCGCTGGCCATGCTGCTCGGGATGATCGTGGCGCTTGGGGCGCTGGGCCGGATCTTGGCGGCCGGGTTGCGGCGGCCGGCCCGCGCCGATGCCGGCCCGGTCGAGGAGGAGGACGCGTGAGCGGCTTCTTCGGGGAGGGGCTGGCCGGCACGGTCGCCACCTGGGTCGCGGCGGGGGTCACGGTGATGGTCTGGTCCCACCTCGTCGGCGAGCGCCGCCTCTTCCGCCTGTCGCAGGCCCTGCTGGCCGGTCTGGCGACCGGCTACCTGGTGATCCTGGCCGTCCGCGACGTCCTCCTGCCGCGCCTGGTGGAGCCCCTGGCCGCCGATCCCGCCGGCCACCTGCTGCTGTGGCCGGCGCTGGCCCTGGTGGTGGCCATGGCCGGGGCCTACTGGCTGCCCCGCCCGGTGGTCGCCGTTCCGGTGGCGGTGCTGGTGGCTGCGACCGCGGCCTTCGCCCTGGGGGGTGCGGTGGCCGGGACGCTGATGCCGCAGCTGGCGGCCAGCGTCATGCGCCCGGGCGGCGGGCCCGGCGGCTTGGTCGGCGGGCTGGTGGGAATGGTCGTCACCGGGCTGGTGCTGATTGCGTTCCTGCACGGGATCCCGCGCAGCCGGGTGGTGGGCGGCGCCGCCACCGCGGGCCGCTGGCTGCTGCTGGGCGGCATCGGCGGCTGGCTTGGCTTCCTGCTGGTCAGCCGGCTGGCCCTGCTGGTCGACCGCGTCGGCTTCCTGGTGGGCGACTGGCTGGGGCTGGCCCGATGATCCCGGAGCCGGGCGCCGAGCTCGCGCTGCCGACGACGGCCTCCGAGCTGTCGCTGCTGGTCGACATCGGCTCGGCCTGGACCAAGGCGGCGGTCGTCGGCCGCTCGCGCGGCCGGTGGCGGATCGTGGCCCACGGGGCGCAGCCCAGCGCCTGGGGCGAGGAGGAGCTGCGGCTGGCGATGGCCTCTCGCCTGGCGCAGGTGGCCGACACGCGGGTCGCCGCCCGCGCCGACGAGCTGCTGGCCGACGCACCGCGAATCTCGTGCCACACGCCGCGACGGGCGGGCCGCATCGGCCTGGGCG
>JBOGSY010000237.1:0-3524 GCA_050691915.1 Candidatus Limnocylindria bacterium
GCAGCCTCAGCCGGCGACGGTGAAGAGGGCTCGGTCAGCGAACTCGCCGTTGCGATCCAGGACCAGCTCGTAGTCGCCCGGGAGCAGGTCGACGTACTTCGCGCCGTAGATCAGCCCCCCGCAGGTCTGCCCGCAGTCGCCCAGGATCGACTCCAGCACCTTCTCCTGCTGGTTGAGGGTCTCCCCGTTCGAGCGGAGGCGCACGCGCAGGGTATCGCTGCCCCGCGTGTCCCGAAACACGACCATGACCCAGACGTCGCCGGTCTCCAGGCTCGTGCCGTCGACCTGGCAGGCCGGCTCGTTGGGCCGTCCCACCGCCGATTGTTGATAGCCATCGGTGGCGCATGGCTGGATCGTCAGCAGGGCGCCGTCCGCGAAGGCGACCGGTCCATCGGTCGGCTCCGGCGCCGCGCTGGCCGCCGCGGATGGCGCCAGCGATGGCTCGGCGCTGGGGGCGACGGTCGCCTCCACCGTGCCGGACGGGGTCGGGGTGGAGGTCGCCTGGCCGACACCGTCGCCGCCGATCAGGCCGGCCAGGACGGCGCCCACGGCCAGGGCCAGGACGCAGAGCACCACGAAGCCGACGACCGGCAGGGCGCCCGAGCCGCCGCCGCGCGCCTCGGCGGCCGGCAGGTAGGGGTAGGCGTACGCATCCTCGCGGGCGCTGTACAGGTCGTCGTCCTCCGGCTCCTGCTCATAGGCCGCCTGCGGTGCCTGAACGTCAGCCTCGCCCCGATACGACACGGCGGTGGGCGGCGCAGCGGATTGCGGCAGGGCGGCCGGCGGCCCGGGCGCCGGCTCCTGCGGCCACGGCGGCGAGGCCGCAGCCAGCCGGTCCACGCGGGGCGCGTCCACGTCGGCGTGCGCGTCCCTCAGGGCCAGCGCATCTTCCGGCTCCGGCGCGAACGGCACGTAGCCGCCGGGCGGGGCAAGGTCCCCGCCGTCGTGCGCCGACCCGCCACGCCGGAAGGCCTCACCCGGCCGCCGTGAGCGGATCCTGTCCTCCAGTTCGTCGCGGTCCATCCCCCGCGGCCGAATGCGCGCGGAGGACGGGATCGGCGAGCCGCACTGCGTGCAGAAGGCCGCCGGCGGCGTGGAGCGATGACAGGTCGGGCAGCGGATCTGACCGGCCTTGGGGGTCGACATCACGGGGCATTGTGCACGGCCGGCACGCGTCCCGCCACCCCGCCCCCCGGCGTCCACGCCGGCCACCGGACCGCGGGCGGGGTCATAGAATGGCCGGCCGAAGCCACCCGGAGGCCGGGCGTCCGTTGACCGTCGCATCGTCCTCGCCGCGGGCCGTCCCGCACGCGTTCGCCTGCCGCCGGATCAACGTGGTCGGGACCAGCTCCTCCGGCAAGACCACCTTCGCGCGCGCCCTGGCGCAGCGCCTGGGCGTGCCGCACGTGGAGCTGGACGCGCTGTACTGGGCGCCGAACTGGGCTGGGGCGCCCGATGACCTGATGCGCGACCGGGTCCGCTCGGCCACCGCCGCCGAGGCGTGGGTGGTGGACGGCAACTATGCCGTCAGCCGCGACATCGTCTGGGGCCGCGCGGAGGCGGTCGTATGGCTGGACCTTCCGCTGCGCACCATCCTCTGGCGCTACGCCGCCCGCACCCGGCGCCGGATCGCCAGCGGCGAGGAGCTGTGGCCGGGAACCGGCCACCGGGAGCGGCTCTCGATGCACCTCCTTCGCCGCGACGGGCTGCTATGGTGGATCCTCTCCACCTACCGGCGCCGGCGGCGCGACTACCCCCGGCTGCTGGCCGCGCACCCGCACCTGCGCGCCGTTCGGCTCCGCTCGGCGCAGGCGGCCGACGCCTGGCTCCGCTCGCTGGGCGGAACCTAGGCCCCTGGCCGCTTCCACTCGCTGCCGTCCGCGAAGCGCTCCCGCTTCCAGATGGGCAGCCGCTGCTTGATGGCCTCGATCACGTGCCGGCTGGCCGCGTACGCCTCCTCGCGATGCGGGGCGGCCGCCACGATCGCCACTGCGGCGTCCCCCAGCGGCACCACCCCGGTGCGGTGCACCACCGCCACCGCGCAACCGGCCCAGCGCGCCTCCGCCTCGGCCGCGATCTCGGCCAGGACCGATTCGGCCATCTGCGGGTAGGCCTCGTACTCCAGCTCCAGAACGCCACGTCCGTCGTCCGCGGTATCGCGCGCGCGGCCCACGAACGTGACCAGCGCCCCGTGGCCGCTGCCGGCCACGGCAGCCTCGAGCGCCGCCACGTCGATGGCCGCATCGGTCAGGCCGGTGGGGCCGCCGCCGCTGACCGGCGGCAGGAAGGCGACCTCGTCGCCATCGGCCAGCGCGGCCTCCCAGGCGGTGTGGGCCCCGTTGCGCGCGGCCTGCACGAACGGGCGATGGGGCTCGAGCCCGGGGAAGCGGCCCGCCAGCGCCGCCCATGCGTCCACCAGGCGAGCCCCATCCGGCAGCTCGAGGGCGACGCGGTCGGCCGAGACCTCGCGCAGGGTGGCGAAGGTGCGGGCGGTGATCTTCATCGGTCCATCCGCCTCAGACCGGGACCCCGGTCAGGTAGGTGATGCTGGCGCCGGCGATGGAGCCGGCCATCACGAACGCCAGGCCGATGTACAGCAGCCCGGTGCTGGCCTGCAGGGATGCCGCCCGGCTGGCGGCGATCGCCAGCCCGCCGACGCCGATGGGCAGCACGATCCCGACCAGCACGCGCAGCCAGGTGAGCCAGCCGATGGGCCCGCCCAGCGGCCCGCTGCTGACGGTAAGGATGGCCACCCCGAAGACGATCCCCTGCAGCACCAGGGCTCCGATCAGCAGCCACATCAGCCGCCGCAGCGGCGCGGGCGAGAGGCGTGGCGTGACCAGGTACCAGTGGCCGAGCAGCATGGCGGCGTTGACCGCGCCCAGCGCCACGGCGGCCAGGATCAGCTGGGCAGCGAACAACGGTGGGCTGAACGAGCCGCCGGCGGCGGCCAGCGAGACCAGGGCCAGCACGCCGCACAGGCCGCCGCCGACCGCCAGGCCGGAGCGCGGCAGCTTCGCCAGCGAGGCGACCAGGTAGGCGAGCGCCATGGCGCCGAAGGCCCACACCAGGACCCGCCGCAGCTCCGCGGTGCGGTCGGCGACGGTGCCCGGAGTCAGGCCCAGCTCCGAGGCCAGCAGCACGGCGGCGAGGACGACGGTGAGCCAGGCCATGAACAGCCGGTAGCCGCGGGTCGTGCCGCCGCCGAGCTCGGTGAGGCCCACGACCAGCAGCGTGCCGGCCGCCAGCGACGCCCAGAAGATCCAGTTCACGAACGGCAGCGCCTCGAGGGTCATGCCGCCGCCTCAGCGTGCCAGGGACCCGGTCAGCCCGATCTCGATCCAGCCGTCGTCGCTGACCCGGGTCGGAAAGATCTCGATCGGCTCGGTGGCGGGTGGCACCACCGCCTCGCCGCTGCGGATATCGAAGCAGCCGCCATGCCACGCGCAGACGAGCACCTCGTCGCGCGGGTCGAAGCCGGCCTCCGACAGCGGGAAGTCCTGGTGGGAGCAGTTGTTCTGGAC
>JBOGSY010000238.1:0-3505 GCA_050691915.1 Candidatus Limnocylindria bacterium
ACCGCCACGTCCTCGGAGGCGTCCACCCGCGTGCGCCCGTTTGCGAAGGTGGCCGTCCCGACGACCTCCGCCTCGCCGGTCGCGCGATGGGTGCGGACCAGCTCGTAGCGGATCGTGTCCTCGGTTCGTGGGTCCCTGGGTCGCTCCATCATGTGGCGGCAGGATAGACGAATCGGCGGGCCCCACGGCCGGGTCTGCCGCGCGCCGAGCCACCCGCCAGCCGCCCCGGAGAGCGAGGGAGCGGGTCGGCTAGAATCGGACCGGCCGAGTGCGCATGGAGGAGCCGGTGATCGAGAGCGACGCGTCGGGATACCGCGACATGGTGTCGGCCCAGGCCGATGAGCAGATCGACCACTGGGCGGCCGACCTGATCGTGGACTTCGCCAAGCGGATGGGGGTCGGCACGGCCATAGACGCCTTCAGCCGCGTGGCCGGGCTGGACGAACGGGGATTCCAGCGCGCGTTCCTGGTTGGCGGCGGCCCGGACCACGTCATCGGCATCGACACCGCCGGGTCCCTGGCGGCGCCCATCTTCGAGCTCCCGCGGGCGGTGGCCGGCCTGCGCAGAATCGACCCCCAGGCCCGGGCCAAGCTGGTCGAGTTCCTGGTGGCCAACCGCGAGGTGATGAGCTACACCCCCTGACGCCGCCGGGGACGAGGCTCAGGCCGGCTCGCGGGTCGCCCTGATGATCGCGATCGCGTTCTCGAGCTTCAGCTTGGTGACGGTCAGGTTGCGCGCCAGGTTGTCCCGGTTGGTGTCGGGAATCTGATCGATCACCTCCGGTAGGCGAAGCAGTTCAACCAGCTCGTCGATAGCGTCCGCCAGCTTGCCGCGGTTGGCCATCAGCGCGTCGTCCGTGGCCCGCGCCGCCTTGGCCACCGCGACCTCCCCGGCCACGGTTCGCCCGCGTCGTCGGGGGCGGGTGGCGCTTTCTCCGTCCTCCGGTTCGCTGCCGGTCAGGACCCGCAGCTTCGCCAGGCTCAGCTCCCCGGCGGCCACTCGTTTTGCCAGCCGGCGCCGCGTCCGCTCGTCACCGATCTTCATCAGCTCATAGGCGTGGCTGATGGTGTCTTTGCGCACGGACACCAGCTCGCGGATCTCCGGCGGCGCCTCCGCCAGTCGCATCCGGTTCTCGACGTAGCCCTTGTCCTTGCCGATCTTCTGCGCCAGCTGGCGGACCGAATATCCAAGGTCCGTCATCTTGCGGAACATGGCCGCCTCCTCCAGCGGCGAGACATCCTCGCGTTGCAGGTTCTCAATGATCGAGACCTCGAGCGCGGTCTGCTCGTCGAAGTCGGCGACGATGGCGGGAATCGTCTCGCGCTTGGCCAGCCGGGACGCGCGCCAGCGCCGCTCGCCGGCGATCAGCTCGTACTGGGACCCGACCGGGCGCACCAGGATCGGCTGCAGGACGCCGTGCTCCCGAATCGAGTCGGCCAGTTCGCCCAGGGAGTCCTCCTCGTAGGAGAGGCGCGGCTGCGCCGGGTTGGGCAGGATCCGCTCGACCGGGATCTCGCGGATCTGGGCGTGAGTGGCGCGAGACTCGATCAGCGACACGATCCCGGGCGCCAGGGCGGTGGCCTGCGCCTCGTCGAACAGTCGGTGGATGTTCTGGCTGAATGCCGGGCGCTTGCTACCCAAGCTCGATCACCTCCCGTGCCAGCTCGCGGAAGGCGCGCGCGGCTGCTGAGTTGGTCGCGTACTCGGTCACCGGCTTGCCGGTCAGCGGTGCCTCGCCGAGCTTGACGGTGTTCTTGATCATGGTGTTGAAGACGCGGTGGTCCCCCAGCTCTCGCAGGTTCTGGAGCATCTCGCGGGCCAGGACCGTGCGTCCGTCATAGAACGTCGCCAGCAGGCCCAGGATCTCCAGGTCGTGGTTCAGCTTGAGCTTGATGGTGTTGATCACCTTGATCAGCGCGGTCAGGCCCTTGATGGCGTAGTACTGGGTCTGGACCGGAATGATCACCCGCGAGCTGGCCACCAGCGAGTTGATGGTGAGCAGCCCCAGGGTCGGCGGGCTGTCCAGGATGATGACGTCGTACTGCCGCTCGGCCCAGCCGTCCAGCGCATCGCGCAGCACCATCTCGCGACCGATGGCGGTGAACAGCTCCACCTCGGTCGAGGCCAGCTCCAGGGTCGCCGGCGCCACGGACAGGCCCGGCATATCCGTCGGCCGGATGATGTCGTCCAGCGACACCCTATCCTCCGAGAGCACGTCGGCCATGGACCGGTGGACGTCGGACAGCGAGATGCCCAACCCCACGGTCAGGTTCGCCTGCGGGTCCATGTCGATGCACAGGACGCGGTAGCCCAGCTCCGCCAGGGCCCCGCCCAGGTTGATGGAGCAGGTCGTCTTGCCGACGCCGCCCTTCTGGTTCGCGATGGAAATTACCTTGGTCAACGCATCACCTACCGTGCCGTCGATGGGGGCGGTGTCGCAGACTGGCGACCGCCCGATGATAGTCCGGTCGGCTCCGGGGGGTCACCCGAGTTATCCACAACGTCGGCAAATGTCGATGTCTTTGTGCAAAGACGAGCCTCTATACTCGAAGTTGTCCACCATCCATCGGGCCCATAGCTCAGTGGTTAGAGCATCCGGCTCATAACCGGCGGGTCGCAGGTTCGATCCCTGCTGGGCCCACCACGCACCCGGAGGACTCCCATTGTCGACCGCCGATCGGCTTGCGCGTCTGCGCCGGCTCCGGGTCGAGGCGCTCCACGGCGGCGGCGAGCGCCGCGTCGCCCAGCAGCACGAGCGCGGCAAGCTGACGGCGCGTGAGCGGCTGGAGCTGCTGCTCGACGAGGAGAGCTTCGTGGAGATGGACGCGTTCGTCACGCATCGGGCCAGTGACTTCGGGATCGACCAGGAGCAGTACCTGGGCGACGGGGTGGTGACCGGGCATGGCCGGATCGACGGGCGCACGGTGTTCGTCTACGCGCAGGACTTCACGGTGTTCGGCGGGTCGCTGTCGGAGGCGCACGCCGAGAAGATCGTCAAGGTCATGGACCTGGCCGTCCAGAACGGCGCGCCGGTCATCGGACTGTCGGACTCCGGCGGCGCGCGGATCCAGGAGGGGGTGGTGTCGCTGGGCGGCTACGCCGACATCTTCCTGCGCAACACCCTGGCCTCCGGCGTGGTCCCGCAGCTGTCGCTGGTGCTGGGGCCGTGCGCCGGCGGGGCGGTCTACTCGCCGGCCATCACCGACTTCACGATCATGGCCGAGGGCACCAGCTACATGTTCGTCACCGGCCCCAACGTGGTGAAGACGGTGACCCACGAGGAGATCGACTTCGAGGGGTTGGGCGGGGCGCGCGTCCACAACGAGACGAGCGGCGTGGCCCACTTCCTGGCGGCGGGGGAGCCGCAGGCCCTGGAACTCGCCCGCCGGCTGGTTGGCTACTGGCCGTCGAACAACGTCGACCCCGCCCCGCGCGGGACGGCTTGGGACGAGCCGGCCGTCAGCGGCGCGGAGCTGGACTCGCTCATCCCGGACTCGCCGCAGC
>JBOGSY010000239.1:0-3498 GCA_050691915.1 Candidatus Limnocylindria bacterium
GGCCAACGGCCGGGTGGCCACGGCGGCCCGCGGGCTGGGCGTGCACCGCAACACGGTGCTCTACCGGCTGCGCCGCGCGCGCGACGAGCTTGGCCTGGACCCGCGCCGGCCGGAGGACGCGCTCCGCATCCTGGCCGGCCGGGAGGCGGACGAGCGGTGATCGTCACGCACCTGCTGCGCCTGGCGAGCCCGGCCATCGGCTCCGGCGCCATCGGCGCGGGCCTGCTGCTGCTGCTCGCCGGCCTGGTGCCCTGGGTGCCATGGCTGGAAGGTGTGGCCGACCCGGCCGCCGGACCGGCCCGTGCTCCGCACGTGGCCGGCGGGCTGGTCCTGCTCGCCTTCGGCGCCGCCCTGCTCGGCCGCTTTCCCCTGCCCCGGACATCCGCCGCGCTGGTCGCCGGTGCCGCCGCCGTCCCGGCCGGGACGGGGCTGCTCCTGCTCCTGGCGTTCGGCCACCAGCTGCTGACGCCCGGACTCGCGTCGCCGGAGCTGGCCAGGCTGCTGCTGGTGGCCAGCGCGGCCGGCGTGGTGCTGGCTCCGGCGGTCATGGTGGTCGTGCTGGCAGAGTCGCATGACCCGCCGCCCACGGCGCCACGACGGCGGCACCAACGATGGTGGCTCTTTGCCATCCTGGCCGCCTTCGCGATCGTGGTGGTGCTGGGGATCGCCCGCCAGGCGCCGTTCGGCTGGGACGAGGCGGTCTACGCCCTGATGCCGCGCCACTGGCTGGTGGGGACGCCGGAGACCGGCTGGGGGCCCCACCGCCCGCTCGCCCTCTCGGCGCTCGGGGTCCTCCCGCTGCAGGCCGGCAGCCAGGAATGGCTCTTCCGTCTCGTTGGCCTGGCGTTCGGCCTTGGCATGGTCGCCGCGGCCTGGATCCTGGCGCGCTCGATGGGTGGCAGCGCCGCGGGGCTGCTGGCCGCGGCCGGGGTGGCCGCATCTCCGACCATCGCGCACGACGCCGGCCTATTCCTGAACGACGTTCCCGCCGCCGCCCTGCTGCTGGGCGCGGTCGCCGTGCTGTGGCGGGCCGTTGAGCGGGGGGGCCCGGTCTCCTGGAGCCTGCTCTGGCTCGCCCCGCTGCTCGCCGGCGCCTTCTACCTGCGCTATGGCTCGCTCATCCCCATCGCGGGGCTCGCGGCGGCGAGCCTGCTGGTCTGGCCGTCCCGGCTCGCCGCCGCATGGCCCAAGCTGCTGGCGACCGCCGGCCTGCTGGTCGCGCTGCTGCTGCCGCACGCGGCCTTCGCGACCCTGGAGACCGGGTCACCGCTGGGGATCGTGCTCCAGGGCCAGGCGAACGCTGCCTCGGAGGCGCTGGGCGGCGGCCTGGCCGCGTACCTGGACTGGCTGCCCGCCCCGCTGGCCGGGGTCGTCCCCGGCACCCTGGTCATCCTGGGCCTGGCGGGCGCCGCCTTCTGGCTGGCCGCGGCCGGGCGGGGCGGACCCGGCGACGCCCACCGGCGCGGGCTGGCCCTGCTGGTGGCGACGGCGCTGCTGCAGGTCCTGGGGCTGGGGCTGGCGATCCATGCCGAGATGCGCTATGTCGCGTTCGCGGTGGCCCTGCTGCTGGTCGCCGGCTGCCTGGTGCTGGCGGAGGCCGCTCGGCGGCGGGGCCGAATCGGCGGCCTGGCGCTGTCGGCGGCGGCGGCCGGGCTCGCCGTCAGCCTGGTCGTGAACGCCTGGCTGGTGCCGGACATGGCCGCGGGCCGGATCCGGGACTTCGGCTGGGAGCGCACGCTGGCGCTTCGGATCGACGAGCTGGCCACCGGCAGCTGCTCGGTGCTGGTCGCCAGCGTGCCGCAGACGACCTGGTATTCCGGGTGCGCCTCGTACAGCTTCGGCGATGCGCGGCACGCGGACCGCGACGCCCTTCTCACCGGCGACGACCGCTTCCTGGTGGTGCGCGCCGACGGCGCGGGGCAGCCGGTGGCGGAGGTGATGTCCGAGTACCTCGCCCGCGTCGAGGCACAGCCGCTGCTCGCGGTCGCCGACGGCCGAGGCCGGCCCGCCGCCTGGCTCTACCGCTTCAGGGAGCGGGCGTCCGGGCTCAGGAGCTGCCCCCCAGGCCCACCCGCCTCCGGACCCGTCTCACGACCTGGCTGTAGCGGCGAACCGTCCGCGGGGTGAGGCGGGTGGTGAAGGTCCGCGGCGCGGTGAGGATGACGTCGCGCAGCGGTCCCTCGCCCTCCACCTCGACCAGCGTCCCGTTGCGCAGCAGCTCCCAGGCGGTATGGATGTCCGGCCCCGCCAGCCGCGGCCTGGCGAGCCGCTCGGCCGCCGCCTGCGCGCGCTCGTTCTCCGCCACGCTGGAGCGGGCGTTGAAGGTCTCGACCAGGTCCACTCCGTGAACCAGCGCATCGTCCAGGTCCGCGCCCCGATGCCGAAAGGGATGCGGCAGGACCGCGATCCCGCCCTGGTCGTGGATCTCGCCCACGACCGCGGCGAACGTGCGCGAGCGCACCTCGCGCTCCAGGAAGAGGCCGATGACGTCGGCCCGGTCGGTGGCGTACTCCGCGCCGATCACCACCTCCAGGCGCGGGTCGCGGTTGGCCGCCGCCACCGCCCGAGCGCCGGCCAGGGTGTTGTGATCGGTCACGCACAGGAAGTCCAGGCGCGCCCGGCGCGCGTAGGCGAGGTAGGCGCGGGGCGGCAGCAGCGCATCGAAGGAGTGCCAGGTGTGGACGTGGAACAGCCCGCGGCGGGTCATCGCAGGGTTCCGCTGCGCCGCAGGATGCGTCCCACCGTGCCTGCCAGCTCGACCACGTGCGGCAGCGGGTCGCTCGGGCGCAGGTTGGTGCGGGCCCCACCCAACCAGTCCCGCAGCACGGCGCGCCAGCCGGACGGCCGGGCGACCAGGTGGCGCAGGTCGTTGCCGAGCGGCCAGCAGTAGCGCAGCGGCCCGCCGGGAGGCTCCATCACGGGCAGCTGCTCGCCCGCTGCGATCCGCACCAGGTCCCCCGGGAAGTCGGCGCCCGCCGCCAGGACCAGGTCCAGGGAGCCCCAGAACTTGGGGTTGATCTCCATCAGGTAGAGGCGCCCATCGGCCTCGTGCCGCTTCAGCTCGACCATCGCCACGCCGTGCCACGCAAGCGCGTCGAGCAGGCTGCGCCCGATGCTGAACAGCTCCGGATCGGCCACCAGCTCGCAGCAGGTGCTCTCGCCGCCCTCCGGCGGGAACTCGCGGATGCGCCGGTGCGCGGCCATCCGCCGCCAGCTGCCGTCTTGGTAGGTCGCGAAGACGCCGAAGCCGGGGCCCACGATCCGCTGCTGGAGGATCGGCATCACGTCCGGGCCGAGGCCGTTCCGCGCCTGCCAGGCGGCCACGGCGCCGCGGGCGGTGCCCGGCTCGGTGGCGTAGGCGACCCCGCTGGCCCCCTCCAGCGGGGCCTTGATGACCAGCGGGAAGCCGACCTCCGCGGCTGCCGCGTCCACCTCGTCCAGCCCTGCCGGCTCGACCGTCCGCGGCACCGCCACTCCGGCCTCCGCCGCCAGCTGGAT
>JBOGSY010000240.1:0-3482 GCA_050691915.1 Candidatus Limnocylindria bacterium
AGCCGCGACAGGGCGGCGTAGCCGGCGGCGTCGCGGGCCAGCAGGACGAGGTGGTCGCCGGGGATCGGGCCGGCGTGGTGCTCGCCCGGCCAGCCGCGGCTGGCCTTCGCCCCGCGCAGCGGGTCGTTGAGCTTCCGCCCGCGCCGCGCCAGCCGCAGCTCCTCCTCGCCTCGGGGGATGGCCAGCTCCAGGCCCACGATGGCGGTCACCGGCGACAGCCCCGCCTGGCGGGCGGCATCGGTCTGGGTCTGGCCCGCCGCCTTCCAGAGCCGGACCGCGGCGTACAGGCCGGCGTGGTCGGTGACGGCCAGCGCCGGCATCCCGAGCAGCGCGGCGCGGCCGATCAGCTCCTCCGGATGGCTGGCCCCGTCCAGGAAGCTGAAGTTGGAGTGGGCGTGGAGCTCGCAGTAGTCGTCCGGCATGCCCATCGGACATTGAATGATAGAACACTTGTTCTATCTCGAACAGCCCGGGCGCCGTTCCTGCTGCCGATCGTGGGCCCGATCATGGGGCTCATACTGGTCTGGCTGTCGAACCAAGCGAAATTAGAACCATCTGATCCCCGCCTTCGCCATTGGTGAAGAGCAGCCCGGATGTGCCGGGCGACAGGAGGCATCGATGGTGCAGCGCGAGCTGGTCGAGCTGGCAAGGAACGGTGACCGAGACGCGTTCTCGGCCCTGGCCGCCAGCGTCGTCGACCGGCTGTACGCCACCGCGGTGCTCATCCTGCGCGACCACTCCATGGCCGATGACGCGACGCAGGAGACGATCGTGCGCGCCTGGCGCGACCTGCCGTCCCTGCGAGATCCGGATCGCTTCGACGCCTGGCTGAGGCGACTGCTGGTGAATGCCTGCCGAGACGAAGGCAGGCGCCATCGGCGACGTCGCCCGGAGATGACGCTGCTTCCCATCCACGAGCCAGTGATCGGCGACTCGAGCGCCGGGCTGGCGGACCGCGACGCGATCGAGCGTGGCTTCCGCCGGCTGTCGGCCGAGCACCGCACCGTGATCGTGCTGCATCACTACCTCGGGCTTTCGCTGCCCGAGGTCGCCGGTGCGACGTCGGCCCCGCTGGGGACCATCAAGTCGCGCCTGCACCACGCGACCCGTGCACTTCGAGCGGCGCTTGAGGCCGATGCCCGCGCCGGTATCACGAGAGGCGGAACGGCATGACCCGCAAGGACGACTTCGACCAGACGCTGAAGGCCTGGCTGCGCCGCGAGGCGCCGCCACAGGCACCCGACCGGGTGCTGGAATCGGCCCTCGACCGCGTGGCCGCCGAGTCCCAGCGGCGGGGCTGGCTGCAGCGCCTGACAGGAGGAACTCCCATGGCCATCATGCTCCGCACCGCCGCGGTCTCCGCGGTGGTGGCGATTGCCGCACTCATCGGCCTTCAGGTCTCCAATCTCGATCCGAACATTGGCGGCTCGCCGTCGCCAACTCCCTCGGGATCCGCGGATCCCAGCGCGTCGCCCGTGGCCAGCGTCCCTCCGGGCTCGCCTGAGCTCGTGCTGCGGCTGCTGAACGGCGGCGAGGGTGGCAGGACCCACCTGGTCACCGTCCTGGACGACGGCCGCGTCATCAGCAGCGGCAACCCGGGTACCGCCGATCCCATCGTGGAGCGGCGCCTGACGGCAGCCGGGGTTCAGCTCGTCCGCGACGAGCTGGATGCGACTGGACTGACCGATGCCTCCGCCGACTACTCGCCGGTCGCCAACCCGGGCGTCGAGCCGCCGGCCTACGGTGGCGCGGGGCCCTCGCTCGAGGTCGGGCAGCCCGGCGCCGAAACGGTGGTCATCACCTGGTTCCTGTTCGGCGATACCGAGGAGGACTTCTTCCAGCCGCAGCCCGAGGCCGAGGCGCTCGACGCCCTGGCCGCGCGCCTGACGACGCTCGACGACTGGCTGCCGGCCAGCGCCTGGGCCGATGCGACCCCTGCTCCGTACGAGCCGGCCGCCTACCGCGTCCTCATCCAGCGGCAGGACTGGGGCGGCAGCCTGGACGACCTGCCGGTCGAGGCCTCGACCGTCGAGTGGTCCGTGGATCCGGGCCTCGACTCCTTCGGTGAGGTGATCTCGCCGCTGCCCTTCGAACAGCGCTGCGGCGTTGCCAGTGCCGAAGACGGGACCGCCCTGCTCGACGCACTCGACGCTGCCGGAGCGACGGTCAACGACCAGGCGTACCTTTCGTCCCTGCTCGGCGAGCGCGCGAGCAGCCGCGTGGTCACCGTCTACCTGCAGCCGATCCTGCCCCTTGAGGCGGAGAGCTGCGAAGGCGCACAGATCCCGTTCTGACCCGGCGCGTGGCGCGGGGCGTTCCAAAAAGGAGCGTTCCGCGTCGCGGTGCCCGGCAGCGCTCAGTCCGGGGCGGACGAGGCGAGCGGCGTGACCCGTCGGTCGATGGCGACGGTCACGCCCAGGCCGATGGCAATGACCGCGCCGGCCACGGCCATCGGCCCGTAGCCGATCAGCTCCAGCACCACGCCGCTGGCCAGGCTGGAGAGGGCCGCCACCGTCCAGACCAGGGCATCGGTCGCCCCCTGCAGCCGGGCTCGCTCGGAGAGCGGACCGGCGGTGGCCAGCAGGCTGCTGCCGGCCACGAAGGTCAGGCTCCAGCCGACCCCCAGCAGGAAGAGCGGCAGGGCCAGCGCCGCGCCGCCCATCCCGGGCGTGGCTGCCGCCAGCAGCCCGGACAGGGTGAGCAGCGCGAAGCCGGCACCGATCACGACCGGCGCGCCGAGCCGATCGGTCAGCCGCCCGGAGATGGGCGCCAGGCCGAACATCCCGAGCGTGTGCGCACCAATCACGAATCCCACGATCTCGAGACCGTGACCCGCCTCGTGGAGGTGCAGCGGGGTCATGGTCATGATGAGCACCATCACCAGCTGGCCGCTGGCCAGGGCCAGGATGGCCGTGCGCCCATGCGCGGTGCCCAGCAGGGCCCTGAGCAGCGCCGGCGTCGTGGGGCCGGGTCCCGCGTCCACCTCCAGCGGCAGGCCCTCGACGTCCGGAGCCCGCGGGCCGAAGGTGGCGACCGCCAGCGCGGCCAGCACGAAGAGCAGGGCCATCGCCAGCCCACCGGCCAGCGGATCCCAGCCCAGGCCGGGCGCCAGGCTGCCGGCCGGCGCCACCAGGTTGGGTCCCACGACCGCCCCGATGGTGGCGGCCCACACCGCCAGTGACAGGGCGGAGGCCCGCGCCCCCGGCGACAGGTCGGCGGCGGCGTAGCGGATGAGCTGGCTGGCCGCGTTGGCGAAGCCGATGGCCAGCGAGCCGGCGAGCAGGAGCGCGAACGAGCCCAGGAACATGGCCAGCAGCCCGGCCACCGCGCCGGCGCTGCCGACCGCCAGGCCGGCCACGATCCCGGCCCGCCTGCCGCGACGCGCCATGAGGGTCGACAGGATCGCCGCGGCGGCCGCCGTGCCGGCCACGGCGACGGCGCTGGGCAGGCCGCTGGTCGCCCGCGAGCCGGTCAGCTGGGGT
>JBOGSY010000241.1:0-3478 GCA_050691915.1 Candidatus Limnocylindria bacterium
CGATCGGTCATGCGTGATCGAAAAACAAAGGAGGATCCCGTGAAACCCTCTCTCACCAGGACGTTGTTTGCGGGGCTCGTCGGTGGCTTCGCCTTCTGGGTGGTGACGTTCCTGACTTTCGTGCTGGTCGGGTCAGGACTGGACCAGGCCAGCGGACCGCTCGTGGATCCGCGCTATCAGAGTCCGAAACTGATCGCCGTCTGGTCCGAGCTCGAACCCTTGCCGCTGTTCGCCACGGCACCTCACCTCATCCTCGCGGGTTACGTCGGGTTCGGCATCGTCCACGCGCTCGTCTTCCGATCGGTGCAAGCCGCGTGGCCAGCCGGCCGCGTGGCCCGTACATGGCGGCTGGCCCTCGTGATCTGGATGCTGTCGTGTTTGTTCTTCGAGCTGTTCGGACCGCTCAACCTGCTTGCAGAGCCGCTCCCGCTCGTGGCCCTGGAACTGGTCTTGGTTGGCGGCTGCTGGCACCGAGGCGATCATGATCGTCGGCGTCCTCGCCGTGACGTCACATGGGCATCGAGATCACGGCCGGCGGTGGCCGCGTGGACGCGAGCCGTTCAATCGATCATCCGGTAAGGAGTCGCTCGTCCACGCCGCGCGGTCAGTGCGAAACGGAATTCCAACGAATGCCTCGTAGGGGTCACCCGATCTGCGCGTGAAACGTGGGGTGGCCTACGGGGCTTGAACCCGTAACCTTCGGAGCCACAATCCGATGCTCTGCCGATTGAGCTAAGGCCACCATGCCGATGCCGATCCACGCTCGGATAGAGCACATGACTCGGCAAACGATCCGATCCGAATCCGAAGAGCTGCCAAGCACAGCGCTCAGTCAGCGCGATAAGCGCCACTCGGAATCCGGCCGACCTATCGTGCGGCATCGTGCACTCCGGCGCAACTGTCAGAAGGCCGGGAGCATCTGGTTCCTCTCTCAACCGAACAGATCAGCCGCTTTCCCAAATGTCCTGGATGCCCGCCATAGCCGCTGATGGTCCTCCACCAGTGCCATTCCCGTGACTCGGCTTTGCTCCAGAGCGGCGTCGGGCACAGGGATGCCGGTAAGCGCTTGCTGGTAGAGATTCCGTTGGCTGCGGAGGTGCGCCACCGTTTGATCGTGGAGCCGACGCCACTGGTCGTTTGGCGGGGCACTCGCAGAGAGCTGCGCCTCTACGATCTCAAGTCCGGCCAAGACATCCTCGGGTGTCAATTCGCCATCGAGACGCCGCTTTCCGAGCTCCCCCAGCTTTTGCATCGCGCCGCTGTAGACGGCGTCATACCGCCGCACCTCGCTTGGGAGGGCTACGAAGGCTGAGGCGAGGCTGGCGAGGGCAATTGCCGCTCCAATCAACAACGCGATGCGCACAGCCGATCCCATGGGCGACATCAGGAGGAATGAGAGGCCAAAGGCGATTGTGAGCGCAGTGAGGAACCCGACGGTCCGCGCGCTGCGCATCATGTAGCCCCACAGCGCCCAGATCCACATCGCTATCAGTCCCGCCCCGGTGATGACTAGTACTTACTCGCATAGAAGGCCGGCAAGGGTGATGGACATCCTGTTACGCTGCCGGCATGAGCAAGCCGGCGACCGCCATCGACCTGTCGGATGTTGAACGAGCCACCCTGGAGGGCTGGCTGCGGGCCGGCTCCACCGAGCAGCGCCATGCCGATCGGGCGCGCATGATCCTGGCCGCCGCGGACGGGGTCGGCACCGTCGAGATCGCCCGCCGCCTCGGGACGCGAGCGGCCCGGGTCTCGCAGTGGCGCACCCGCTTCGCGCGCGATCGGCTGGCGGGGCTGAGCGACGCGCCGCGACCCGGTGCCCGTCGCAAGTACGGCCCGGACACGACGCGGCGCATCCTCGAGCTGCTCGATCAGCCGCCACCGGCCGGGCACGCCACCTGGACCGGCGACCTGCTGTCCGCCGCCTTGGGCGACGTGAGTGCGGTCCACGTCTGGCGCGTGCTGCAGGCCCAGCGCATCAGCCTGCGCCGGCGACGCAGCTGGTGCCTCTCGACCGATCCCGAGTTTGCCGCCAAGGCGGCCGACATCGTGGGCCTCTACCTCGAGCCGCCCGAGGGCGCGGTCGTCATCTGCGTCGACGAGAAGCCGAGCATCCAGGCGCTGGAGCGCGCGCAGGGCTGGCTGCGGCTGCCCGACGGCCGCTCGCTGACCGGCTTCGCGCATGAATACAAGCGGCACGGCACCACCACCCTGTTCGCGGCGCTGGAGGTGGCCAGCGGGCAGGTCCACACCGCCCACCGCCGGCGCCGCCGGCGGCGCGAGTTCCTCGACTTCATGAACGAGGTCGTGGCCGCCCACCCCGAGCGCGAGATCCACGTCGTGCTCGACAACCTGTCCACCCACAAGCCCAAGCACGACCGCTGGCTGGCCCGTCATCGCACCGTCCACTTCCACTTCACCCCGACCCACGCCAGCTGGCTCAACCAGGTCGAGGTCTGGTTCAGCATCTTGGCCCGGCGCGCGCTGGCCGGTGCGAGCTTCGTCTCGCCGGCGCAGGTGCGAGCGGCCATCGACCGCTTCGTGGCGGCCTACAACCCGAACGCCATCCCGTTTGAGTGGACCAAGCGCGAGGTGCACCAGGTTGACCTCAGTCATCGTTACGCTGACTTACGCGAGTAAGTACTAGTGGGGATCGTCCTGCTGGTCGCTGCTCGGTCGATCTTCGCGCGCTTCGACTGACGGACACGCCACTTCACAGCGCCCAGAGGATCGATTCCCAACGTCCGCGTCCCTCCCCCCATCCCACTGACAAACCGATGGCGATCCGCCATGTGTTGGTCTTTTCGGCTCCGAGATGAGAACTGGTACCGCATAACGGATGCGCGGAAATCCGCACCATGCGCACCACCATGACGCAATTTGCGCTCCCCGAGCCGATCTGGGACGCATGGTGCGATTTGATAAGGGTGCTGATAAGGGGTTCGGCGCCGGGCTGGCTCCTGCCGCGCATCCAACGTGGGCGTACAGCGGGATGAGGCTGCTTGGAGGCCCGATAAGGGCTCGCGCCTCCCGGTATCCATCTCAGCGTAGACACGATTCGGCTGGCTCGTCGCCCCAGCTTAAAGTTCGCTTCACGGGCTAATGGGTCAAGGATTCGTCCGGGCGACGACAGCGAGTACGTTCACTGTCTCACCGGGCACGCGATAGCCCGATTCGATGCGGAACGGGTCCACCCTCTTCGCGCCTCTCGCATGGGCGCCAGCGCATCCCAGGCGTTCACTCGAGCACGACCATGCCGGCCGATGTCATGGCAACCAGGTGCAGGATTGGGCCTCGCTTACGAACCCGATTCGGCGGTGCGGGCATAGGCGATGAGCTCCTCGAGGCCCATCCTGAATCCCTCCTCGACCGCACGGGCGCGCTCCCTCGGCGCGAGGAGCGGCTTCGCCTCCTCGACTGGGATCCTCGAGCTTGCCGAAGCCCTCCCGCCAAGTCGCCACCGATCTCCTCCGTGTAG
>JBOGSY010000242.1:0-3476 GCA_050691915.1 Candidatus Limnocylindria bacterium
CACCAACCTGACCCGTCGCAACCCGCAGTACACCGCGGTCGTGACTCCGGCAGGGAACATCGGGGCCAGCGTCGGGGAGGAGGGCGATGCCATCTGCGTCATCGCCGGCGTGACCTGCTTCGGCCAGTTCTCGGTGCTGTACGTGGATGGCGGCGCGACCTATTCCGACGGCATCAAGGTTGAGATCGGGTACAAGGGCAACCACCCCAACGCCAACTTCGTGCATTTCTTCGACGAAGGCGTGCTGGTGGACGGCCTGTCGTACGAGTTGATCGACGGCGACGACGTCTGCAGCGACGACACTCCGTTGGCGGCCGAGCTGCCGTGCAAGATCGTCACGACCTCGCAGGGCAACACCTTCGCCACGCTGTTCCTGACCCAGAACGGGAAGACGGGCGGCTACTGAGCCGGCGTCACCAGCTGAATCTCCGGAGGCCGGATCCTTTCAGGGCCCGGCCTCCGCGCTGTCCAGCCCTTCCAGCCGGCGGCTGGTGACCACGTCGCCCTTGGCGGAGACGAGGGCCCTGGCCCGGGACACCGCGTCGCGCCACTCGCTGCGACCAGCCCGGCGCTGGACGTCGCCCAGCATGCCCAGCGCCTCGGCCTGGAGGAGCGGCGCGTCCGCCTCGGCAGCCAGTTCGACGGCTTCTCGCGCCAGCCGCTCTGCCTCCTCGAACTCACTCCGGCTGGCGAGCACCTGGGCCCGCAGGCCGCGCCACTCCGTCTGGGCGTCGACGTCCTCAGAAGTGGCGAGCTGCTCCAGCTCCACGCTGGCCTCCTCGGCCTCCCGGTACCTGCGCTGCTGGTAGAGGACCCGGCCGAGCAGGCCGAGGATGCCCGACAGCAGATAGCGCTCGCCGAGCCGGGTGAGCGCTTCGTAGTCCTGACGCAGTGCCGCCTCGGCGGTGGCCAGGTCCCCGCCCAGCAGCTCGATCTGGGCCAGCGCCACCGAGGTGGAGGAGGCCAGGATGCCGGCGCCCAGCTCTTCGAGCATGGTGCGGGCGGCCGCGTGGGTCGCCCGCGCCTGGTCGAAATCGCCCTGCATGGCGTACATCTGGGCCAGCGCCAGCCTGATCAGCGCCTCCGTGCGGCGGTCGCCCCTTGCCGCTTCGGCGAGCTGCTCCACCCTGGCGATGGCCTCCGGAACCGGCGTCGGCCCGTAGAGCGCCGCCTGGGCGTAGCCGATCGAGCCGCGGCGTTCGAGCCGGAGGTCGCCGGCCATCCGGGCATGCTCGATCACCCGCTCGGCGGCAGCGGCCATCTCGCCGAACCGGCCGCCGGCGGCGTGCAGCCCGATCTCGAGCCGGCCCGCGAGCGCCAGGCCGGCATGGTCGCCACCCCGCTCGAAGATCGGGATCGCCTCGAGCACCGCCGCCGTGACCGCACCGCTCCAGTCCTCCTCCCCGGCATAGTGCTTCGCGAAGAGCCTCACCAGCCGCGCGCGAGCGGCCAGGGCCTCGTCGCCCGCCGCATCCGAGGCCGCGATGGCTCGATTGAGCACCTCCTCGACCTCTTCGAACTCACCGAGCTCCAGCAGGGCCTCCCCGAGGTCGGGCAGGATGCGCAGGCGAACGAGGTCGTCGGGAGGCAGGGTCGCCACGGCGCGGCGCAGGAGGTTCGCGGCGGCGGGCATGTCGCCGCGGGCCATGGCCCGGCGGCCGGCCGAGCTGAGCTTCTCGGCGGCACGTGCACCCACGGCCCGGGCGTGGTCGTCGACGGTGCCCAGCTCAGCCAGATACAGGTACGCCTGCTCCAGGTGGTAGCCGAGGATCTCCTCGAACTCCTGGGCGCGGCCCTGCCGCCGGTTGAGCTCGTCGGCCCAGTCGGCGAAGCGCTCGTGGAAGGTGGCGCGGGCCCGCTTCAGCAGGCCACCGTACGCCGCGTCGCGGATCAGGATGTGCCCGAACCGGTAGCCGAGGTCATCGGGCGTGGCGGCGCGGTTGGGGCGCAGCAGCTGCTTGCGGGTCATGGCGCTCAGGTGGTCGGGCACCTTGGGCTGGACCGGCTCCGGCGCCAGCGCGGCGACCGCCGCCTGGGCGAAGTTCAGCCCGATCACGCTGGCCGGCTCGATGACCGACCGCTCCTCGCGACCGAGCAGGTCCAGGCGCGCCGCCAGGAGGGCCTGGATCGACGGCGGGACCTCGATACCGGCCATGTCCCCGGTCGCCTCCCAGCGACCGTCGGCGAAGTGCAGCGCTCCGGTGTCGATCATCATCGACAGCAGCTGCTCGACGAACAGAGGGTTTCCTTCGGCTGCTCGTACGATCCGCTCCTGCGCTCCGCCGGCGATGCCGGCCTCGCCCAGCAGGCCACCGACGACCCGGGCGGCATCGGCATCGGTGAGCGGCTGGAGCACGATGCGCTGGCTGTTGGCGTCGGTCGCCCAGTCGGGCTGACGTTCGAGCAGGTCATGACGGGCGGTGCACAGCAGGAGGACGGCTGCATCCTCGACCGTGTCGACCAGGTGGCCGATGAGCTCCAGGAAGGTCGGCTCGGCCCAGTGGATGTCGTCCACCACCACGATCACCGGCCGATCGCGGCCCAGCGCCTCCAGGAGACGCCGTGCCGCCCAGAAGATCTCGGCCACGGGGTACTGCTCGGTCGAGAGGCCGATGACCGATGCCAGCCGGGCGGTCGCCGCCTCGTCCCCGGCCAGCGCGGCCAGCTTGGCGCGTGCGGCGTCGGGTGGGTCGTCCGGCTCGATGATCGCCGCCTCGCGCGCCGCCTCGACCAGCGGCCAGAAGGTGATGCCCTCACCGTAGGGCAGGCACCGGCCCCGGACCACGTTGGCCTCCTGCGTCTGCGCCGCCGTGAATTCGCGCACCAGGCGCGACTTCCCGACTCCGGCGTCGGCCACGATGGTGGCGGTCCGGCATGCGCGCTCGTCGACGGCGCGTCGGAAGCTGGCGGTCAGGGCCGCCATCTCGCGCTCACGGCCGACCATGGGCGCGTCCTGGCGGCGCTCGAAGCCCTCGGTCGCGTCCGACACGGCCAGCAGTCGGTACGCCCGCACCCGCTCCGCCTTGCCCTTCAGCTCCAGCGGCTCGACCTCCTCGGCATTCACCGCCCCGCGCACCAGCTGGTAGGTCAGCTCGCCGATGAGCACCTCGTTGGCCGGCGCGGCCTGCTCCAGGCGGGCCGCCACGTTCACCGTGTCCCCGGTCACCAGCCGCTGGCCGGTGGTGGGGTCACCGGCGACGACCTCACCGGTGTTCACACCGGTGCGATTCGTGAGCTGGATGCCGTAGCTGCGCTGCAACTCTTCGTTCAGCTCCGCCAGCGCGCTGCGCGTCTCGAGCGCGGCGCGCACCGCCCGCAGGGCGTCGTCCTCGTGGAGCTTGGGCAGGCCGAAGACGGCCATGATCGCGTCGCCGATGAACTTCTCGATCGTGGCTCCGTGCCGGCGCAGGACCAGGGTCATGGCGTCGAAGTAGCGGGTCATGACCTCGCGCAGGCTCTCGGGGTCGAGCGCCTCG
>JBOGSY010000243.1:0-3471 GCA_050691915.1 Candidatus Limnocylindria bacterium
GCGCTGGTCGGCGCGTCGCCCGAGCTGCTGGTGCGGGTGCGCGACGGCGAGGTCGTGACCCGGCCCATCGCCGGCACCCGACCGCGGCACGAGGACCCGGAGCGGGACCTGGCCCTGGAGGAGGAGCTGCGCCACGACGAGAAGGAGCTGGCGGAGCATGCGATGCTGGTCGACCTGGCGCGCAACGACGTCGGGCGGGTGGCGCAGGCGGGCAGCGTCAGCGTCCCGATCCTGCGCAGCGTGGAGCGCTACAGCCACGTCATGCACCTGGTCAGCGAGGTCCACGGCAGGCTGCGCCCGGAGCTGGATGCCTTCGACGCCCTGCGCGCCGCCTTCCCGGCGGGGACGGTCAGCGGGGCGCCCAAGGTGCGCGCCATGCAGGCGATCGCCGAGCTGGAGGGAGAGCGCCGCGGGCCGTACGGCGGCGCCGTGGGCTTTTTCGCCCCCGACGACTTGGAGGCGGCGATCACCATCCGCAGCGCGGTGGTGGGCGCCGGCGTGGCGCACGTGCATGCCGGGGCCGGGATCGTGGCCGACTCGGTGCCCGGCCGCGAGGCGGCCGAGGTGGCCGCCAAGGCCGGGGCCATGCGCGCGGCCCTGGCGGCGGGAGGCACGGGATGAAGGTCTTCCTGCTCGACAACTACGACAGCTTCACCTACAACCTCGTCCACCTGCTGTCCGGCCTGGGGACCGATGTCACCGTCGCCCGCAACGACCAGGTGACGGTCGACGAGGTTGCCGCCGCCGCGCCCGACGCGGTCGTCATCTCGCCCGGGCCGTCGCGCCCGGAGCGGGCCGGGATCAGCGTCGAGCTGGTCCGGCGCCTGGGCACCACCACGCCCACCCTGGGCGTGTGCCTGGGCCACCAGGCCATCGGCGTCGCCTACGGGGCGCGGGTGGTGCGGGTGGAACCGGTGCACGGCAAGCGCTCGCCCATCTGCCACGACGGGGCGGGCCCGTTCGCGGGGTTGCGCAATCCGCTCCCGGCGGCCCGCTACCACTCGCTCGCCGTCGACCGCGCCTCCCTGCCGCTCGACCTGCGCGTCACGGCGTGGGCGCCGGACGGCACCGTCATGGCCATGGCGCACCGATCCCACCCGGTGGTCGGCCTCCAGTTCCACCCCGAGTCGATCCTGACCGATGACGGCGCGGCCCTGGTCGGCGCCTTCCTGGCAGGCAGCGGGAGGTCGCCATGAGCGGCGGCGTGGGGCGGCCGGCGGTGGCGGCGGCGGTGGAGATGGCGGCATCCGGTGCCCCCCTGCCCGCGCCGCTGGCCGAGGCGGCCATGGAGGAGCTGATGGACGGGGCGGCGCCGGCCACCCAGGTCGCCGCCCTGCTGGCCATGCTCCACCTCCGCGGCGAGACGGCGGAGGAGCTGGCCGCCTTCGCCCAGGTGATGCGCTCGCGGGCGGTGCCCGTGGATGCGCCGGCGGATGCGGTCGACCTGTGCGGCACCGGCGCGGATCACAGCGGCAGCTTCAACATCAGCACCGTCGCCTCCTTCGTGGTCGCCGGCGCCGGCGTGCCGGTGGCCAAGCACGGCAACCGCGCCGTGACGGGCCGGTGCGGCTCCGCCGACCTGGTGGAGGCGCTCGGGATCGCGCTGGACCCGGGCCCCGCGACGGTGGCTCGCTCGATCCGCGAGGCCGGATTCGGCTTCATGTTCGCGCCGGCCTACCACCCGGCCATGAAGCACGCCATGCCGATCCGCCGCGAGCTGCCCATGCGCACCGTCTTCAACCTGCTGGGGCCCCTCTCGTCACCGGCCGGCGTGCGCCGCCAGCTGCTGGGCGTGGCGGACCCGCGGCTGCTGGAGCGGATCGCCGGAGCCCTGGCGCACCTGGAGGTGGAGCGTGCCCTGGTGGTTCACGGTGCCGATGGGCTGGACGAGCTCAGCCTGGCGGGCCCCAACCGCGGGCTGCTGGTCGAGGGGAGCTCGGTCACCGAGATGAGCGTGGACCCGCGCGATCTCGGCCTGCGAGCGGCGAGCCGCGACGCGATGGCCGGGGGCGACGCCCAGCTGAACAGCGCCATCGCGTTGTCGCTGCTCGGCGGCGAGCCCGGCCCGGCCCGCGACGTGGTCCTGCTCAACGCCGGGGCCGCCCTCTTCGTGGCCGGCCGGGCGACGACCGTCGCCGAGGGCGTGGCGCTCGCGGTCGAATCGGTCGACTCCGGCCGCGCCGCCGACGTCGTGCCAGCAGCCGCGGAGATCGCCGGATGAGCGTCCTGGACGAGCTGGTCACGACCGCCAGGCAGCGCGTGCGCCGCGACGCGCACCGTCGCAGCCTGGCCGACCTGCGCCAGGCAGCGATGCGCCTTCCCGCCGCTCGGCGCTTCGAGGCGGCGCTGCGGTACGGTGACCGGCTGGGCGTGGTCGCCGAGATCAAGCGCGCCTCCCCGTCGGGGGGTCGTTTCGCCGCCGTCGCCGAGGGCACCCGGGCCGTGGCCGACCTGTCCCGGGCCTACGCCGCGGCCGGTGCCCGCTGCCTCTCCGTGCTGACCGAGCCGTCGCGCTTTGGTGGGTCCGACGTGGACCTGGCGGCGGCATCGGCGGCCGGCCTGCCCGTCCTGCGCAAGGACTTCACGATCGACCCGTACCAGGTCTGGCAGGCCCGCGCGCTGGGGGCCGATGCCGTCCTGCTCATCGCCCGGTGCCTCCCCGGCGCCACGCTCCCCGGGCTGCTGCGGGTCGCGAGCGAAGCCGGCCTGGACGCGCTGGTCGAGATCCACGACGAGGCCGAGCTGGAGCGTGCCCTGGCTGCCGACGCCACGCTGATCGGCGTCAACGCCCGCGACCTGTCCGACCTGCAGGTCGACGCCGAGCGGGCCGCGCGGCTGCTGCAGGTCGCCACCGGGTCGGGCGCCACGCTGATCGCCGAATCCGGCCTCGCGTCCGCCGCCGACCTCGAGCGGGTGGTGCGGGCCGGCGCGCACGGCGCGCTGATCGGCACCGCGCTCCTGCGCGAGCCGGATCCGGCCGCGTCCGCCGCTCGGCTGACCGCTGCGGCGCCCTCTCGCCAGCCGCCGGCCTCGCCGCCTCCCCACCCCCGGCGCACGCAGGTCAAGGCCTGCGGGCTGCGGACGCCGGACGGCATCGCCGCCGCGGTGAAGGCCGATGCGGACCTCGCCGGCATGGTGGTGGCACCCGGAGCCCGACGCGCCGTGACGCCGGAGCGGGCCGGGGAGCTTGCCCGCGGCCTCAGCGGAGGGCCGCGACCGGTGCTGGTCTTTCGCCGGCCGGACCGCGACGAGGTGGAGCGCGCGGTTGCCGCCGCCGGGGTCGCATCGGTCCAGCTGCCCGGCTTCGAGGCTCCGCCCGACTGGCTGCCGGAGGTCGCGCCGCGGCTCGGCGAGCTGATCGGCGTCATCCATCGGCCGGCGTCGGCCCGGGAGGCGCTGTGCGCAGCCGAGGCCTGGTACCGCTCCGGCGCGACGCGCGTGCTGGTGGAGGGCGCCGCCGCGTCGCAGGGC
>JBOGSY010000244.1:0-3460 GCA_050691915.1 Candidatus Limnocylindria bacterium
GGCGCAGGGCGCCCAGCGCGTCGTCCACGCCGACCAGCTCCAGCCCGGCGGCCGCGATGGCCGACCACGCCGCGTGGCTGAGCACGGTGGCCTCGGCCCCGAGGCGGCGAACCCCCAGCTCGGCTGCCACCGCCGGGAGCTCGTCGTGGATCCCGCGCCGCGTGCGGCGGACCTCCCAGCCGGCGCATTCGGCCCCCGCCTGCTCGGTGTACCGCCCATCGGCCAGGAGCACCTGCGCGTCGCGCGTCAGCAGCAGCGTTCCCGACCAGCCCGAGACCAGCTCCTCGCCCGGGCGCAGCGCGAAGCCGGACAGCCAGCGCTTGGCCGCCGCGCGGCTCACCAGCAGGCCATCCAGCTCCCGGTCGTCCAGGATCCGCCGCGCTCGCTCCAACCGGTTCCCGGCGTCCGGCGGGATCATGTCGTCGCCGGGCACTCTTCCCGGGCGCGTGCCACGTTGGCGTTGTGCTCAGGGAGGTCGCGGCCGAAGTAGTGCGAGCCGTCGCGGCTGCCCGCCGGGCAGCCGGCCACGAAGAAGTAGAAGTCGCCCTCCGGCGCCGCCACGGCGGCAACCGACGCCATGCGCGGCGAGGCGATGGGCGTAGGCGGCAGGCCGGGGTTCAGGTAGGTCTGGTAGCCGGCCAGCTCCTCCGGCAGCTGGACGTCCCGGCCGGCGACCTGGAGCGGCGGCCACCACTCGATCAGTCCCCACTCCTCGAGAGGAGCGCCGGCATGGTCCACGCTGGCGAGGCCGTACTGGAGCGTCGGATCCGCGTTGAGCAGGCCCGCCGTCTGGGCGACGTCGGGATTCTTGATCCGGTTGAGGTAGACGCCGGCGATGAGCGGTCGCTCCTGGTCGAGCACGGCCTCGCGCTCCACGATGCTGGCCACCGTGACCGCCTCGTCAACGGAGAGGCCCTGAGCGGCGATTCCGTCGCGGATCTCCTGGGTGAACCGCGTGCCGAAGGTGGTCAGCAGCACCTCCAGCACTTCGCGGGCACTCCAGTTGGCATCCATGCGGTAGGTGTCGGGGTACAGGTATCCCTCCAGCGTGCGGCCCGCCGGCAGGTCGGCCAGGTAGTCGAACTGGTTCAGCAGCTCCGCCGGCGGCTGCTGCACCAGCGCGGCGAACTCGTCCAGGTTCATGGTCAGGCTGGTCGAGGCGAGGTAGCCTACGATCTCCTCCAGGCGCCAGCCCTCGCGGATGGTGACCGTCACCTCCTGGCCGGACTCGTGACGCAGGGCGGCGACGATCTGCGACGGCCGCATCGACGGCGACAGGTCATACGTCCCGGCCTGGAGCGCCCCCGCGCGGTTGGCCTGGATCACGGCGTAGTGGAAGACCAGCCGGCTGCGCACCAGGCCCTCGTCCGCCAGCAGCTGCCCGATCTCGGTGTCACTGCTGCCGAGCTCCACGGTGACCGTGACCCGGTCTGGGCTGTCGCTGGCCGGCGCGTCGTCCAGCGCGCCGGGCCGGTACCACTCGACGAAGTCGCGCACCAGCCCGTGCTCCACCGATCCGGGATGCTCCTCCACCCAGGCCATCAGGCGCGGAGCGAAGGCCACGAAGCCGACGAGGATGAGGCCTCCGACCAGCGCGATGACCCCGGCGAACCAGGCCAGCAGGACGACCGGCTGCGCCCGACGTCGGCGGCGCAGGGGTGCCTCCCGTTGCTCGCGCAGCTCGCGGATGCGGGCGTTGCGACGTTCGTCCACGTCCCAGCGCGGATCCGGGGGTCGGGTCATTCGGCCTCCTGTGGGATCGCGGCCGGGGGATCCGGCCGGTGCAGGGCGTCCAGGTATTCTTGCAGGATCAGGCGTGCGGCGGCCGAGTCCAGCTCGCCGGACGCGCGGCGCGGTCGCCGACCGGCTGCGGCAAGGCGCTCCCCCGCCTCCCAGCTGCTCAGCCGCTCGTCGACGTAGACGACCGCCAGGCCGATGGCGGCCGCCAGCCGCTCCCCGAAGGCGCGCGCCGCGGCCGCCTGGGGTCCCTCGCTGCCGTCCATGTTGCGCGGCAGGCCCAGCACGATCCGTTCCGCGCCCTCCGTCCGGGCCAGCTGCCCGATGGCGGCCACGTCGGCGTCCGCATTTCGGCGTCGCAGCGCCGGGCGGGCGAAGGCCAGCCCGGTCTCCGTGTCTCCCACCGCCAGGCCGATGCGCCGGCTGCCGTGGTCCACGCCCACCAGGCGGCTCACTCGCCCAAGACCTCCAGGCTCACTCGCCAGCTCAGCGTCGGTACCCGCTCGACCCAGGCCGGCCACAGCTCGACCTCGGCCGCGCCGATGCCGGCCAGCGCCACCTTCACCTCCTCGGGCGTGAGCCCGGCCACCTGCTCGCGGATCGCATCGGGATCAACCCGGGCGGTTGCCCGCGCCCTTACCGTGACCGAGACGGCCATGGCTCCGCCATCGCGGCGGGCGGAATCAATGGTCACCTCGAGCGAAGGAACCTCCAACTCGAAGCCGTCCGCGAGGAGGGCTTCGTCCTCCGATGCCCTGCTGATGGCCGCCGCTTCGACCTCGTCGCGAAGCACGAGGGCGCGGTCGAAGTCGAGCTCACCGCGGAGCTCGAACGAAGGCATGTCCCGGGTCCCAACCAGCTCCTCGAGGCCCGCAACGACCGGTTGCGGGGGTTCCGCCGGATCCACAATGACTGCGTTTTCCGCATCGCCCAACTGGCGGGCGGCCGCAGTCCGCAGGGCCGTACCGAGATCCGCAACAGCCTGGTCAACATCAGCCTGCGTAATCACGGGGCCGGCGGCATCGATCCCGCCGGCCATCGCCTCCACGTTGATGACCAATCGCTCAGGGTTGTCGGGGAGCCCGCGTAGCTGCGCCGCGGTGCTCTGGTCGGTCACCGTATCAATGGCCTCCGCGACGACGTTCCCGGCCGGGCCGGGATCCACCGCGGTGGCCCCTACCGAAGCCTGACCAGCGCGTACGGTGATGCGTGGGGTGAAGCGGATGACCGTCGCCCGTGGGACCTGCACGGCTTCAACCGTCGTAAACGTCACTTCGTCTGCCGCCAAACCGGTCCCGCCGGCAACGGTCACTGGGGTGGTGGTGTTCCAGTTGTAGAAGGTCACCGTGCCCACCGCCGGCTCGAGGTCCCGGTAACTCCCGCTCGCCTCGCCACGCTGTGTGGCGGTCACGGTTCCGGACCGGACTTCGGGTTCCTCGAACCGAAGCTCGTATCCCGACGGCCCGACCGGCACGCTGGCCGGCACGAGGCGGATGGTCGCCGCCGGCGCCGCGGCCGCCAGGCCCGCTGCGGAGAGGAGCAGCAGGGCGATCAGGGTGCCGAGGACGGCCCGCGGCAGGGCTCGTCCCCGGCGCCATCCCGATGCGGGAACCCGGGGATGTGGCGGGAGGACGACCGCCTGGGTGTCGTCGGTCGCCGTGATGGTGGCGACGGTCGCGGTCGGGCTGGGGGCGGGCGGCGGTGGGGCGACCGGCTCGGAGGC
>JBOGSY010000245.1:0-3411 GCA_050691915.1 Candidatus Limnocylindria bacterium
GGAAGGCGCGCACCTGCGGATTGGCGAGGTTCAGCTTGGGCAGGGCGGGCAGGTCCCACCAGGCCCGGTAGCCGAGCGCATCCAGCGAGCCGAGCCCGGCCCGGTGCCCGTCCGCCCAGGCTGCGCCGGGAGGATCGGCCGGTGGGGAAGCGGGATAGGCGCGCAGCGGCTCGCCGCCCTCCAGCACGCCCGGGCTGAGATGGAACCAGTCCCGGTACGGCGAGGAGGCCCTCGCCTCCACGACGTGGTGGAACGGCCAGAACCCGCGGCCGACGTGGTTGAAGACGCCGTCCAGGATCACCCGCATGCCTCGCCGGTGGGCGCCGTCCAGCAGCTCGCGCAGCGCCTCGTCGCCGCCCAGCATCGGGTCGACCCGGCCGTAGTCGTAGGTGTGGTAGCGGTGGTTGGCGGCGGATGAGAAGATCGGGTTGAGGTAGAGGGCGCTGATCCCCAGGTCGGCGAGGTAGTCGAGCCGTTCGCTCACGCCCAGCAGGTCGCCGCCCTTGAAGCCGTGGACGGTGGGTGGCGCTTCCCACGCCTCCAGCTGGCCGGGCGGCGTCAGCCGTCGGCTGCGGGCGAACCGGTCCGGGAAGATCTGATAAAAGACGGCATCCCGCACCCAGGCGGGTGGGTCGCCGTGCTCGTCCGCGGGATTGGTCACTGGTCGCCACGTTACAACCGATCCGCGGCCGGCGGCTGCTAGCATCGCGGTGCCGATGTCCGCCGCGCCCTTCTCCGTCAAGCTGTGGTTCGCCTGGGCATTCCTGCTGCTGGCAGCCACCGGCCTGCTCCTGCCGCAGGTGGTGACCTTCGTGGACTTCAGCCAGCGGGCGCCGTTCAGCCTGCTGGGGCTCTTCATCATGGCCGAGCTGGCCGCCGTCCTGTTCGGGGTGACCGTCGCACTGCAGCGCAAGCGGATCGGGCACCGCTTCGCGATCGGGATCGCGGCGCTGGCGGTGCCGATGCTGGCCGGGCTGCCGCCCGCCCTGTTCCGGATGGAGCCCGCCGCGGCCAACGGCTGGTACACCCTGACCATTCCGATGGGCCTGGTGGTCAGCGCGGTCCTGGTCGTCGGCCTGCTGCGGCCGTCCGCCCGCGCCTGGTTCAACGAGGACTGAGCATCCCCGCTCCTATACTGGCCGCCGTGAATCTCGTGGCCTTGATGGCGGAGCTGCCGGGTCCGGTCGGATGACCGGCATAGCCACCGGGACGATGCGGGCGCTGGCCAAGACCCGGCCGGCGCCCGGGGCGGAGCTGATCGAGCGCCGTATCCCGGTGCCGGGCCCGGGGGAGGTGCTGCTCAGGATGGAAGCGGCAAGTATCTGCGGCACCGACTACCACCTCTACCGCTGGGACCCGTGGGCGCGCGAGATCCTGACCCCACCGGTGGTGCTCGGGCACGAGCTGGCGGGCAGGGTCATCGCCGCGGGGAGCGAGGTGACCCGCGTCCGGGAGGGCGACCTGGTGGGCGTGGAGAGCCACCTGGTGTGCTGGAGCTGCGCCCAGTGCCGCGCCGGCGACATGCACCTCTGCCGCCGGCTGAAGGTCATCGGCGCTCACGTGGATGGCGGGTTCGCCGAGTACATGGCCGTCCCGGAGGCCAACGCCATCGAATCCAACGGGCTGGACCCCGCGGTGGTCGCCCTCCAGGAGCCGATGGGCAACGCGGTCCACGCCGCGTTCGTCGAGCCGATCGAGGGCAGGACCGTGGCCGTCACCGGAGCCGGGCCGATCGGCCTCCTGTCGGTGGCGATCGCGCGGGCCGCGGGCGCCGCGTGGGTGGTGGCCACCGACGTCGAGCCCTTCCGCCTGGAGCTCGCCCGGCAGATGGGCGCGGACCTCGCGCTCGACGCGCGCGAGCCGGACACCGCCGACCGGATCGTGGAGGCCACCGGCGGGGACGGGGTGGAGGTGGTGCTGGAGATGAGCGGGTCCCAGGCCGCGCTCGACCAGGCGCTGCACTTCATCACTCGGGGCGGCCGCATCAGCCTGCTGGGCATCTTTGCCAGCCCGGTTGAGATGCACCTCTCCGACCTGGTCATCCAGAAGGGGCTGCGCCTCCACGGCGTGTACGGGCGCCGCATCTACCGTACCTGGGAGCAGACCCAGGACCTGCTGCGCTCGGGGGCGGTGGATCCCGGTCCGCTGATCACCCATCGCCTCGACCTGGCCGACTGGGAACGCGGCTTCGAGCTGGTCGCCTCCCGCCACGCCGGGAAGGTGGTCCTGCTGCCGTAGCCGTCCCATGACTGGATCGCCCCCCAGGCCCGATAATGCCGCCATGGAAGCGCCGCCCACGGCCCGCGCTCGCAACCCGCTCGCCTTCCTGGACGCCGAGATCGAGGAGCTCAAGGCCAGGGGCCTGTTCCGCCGCCTGCGGGTGGTCCAGGGCGAGCAGGCCAGCCGGTGCGTCATCGACGGTCGCGAGGTCATCACCCTGTCGAGCAACAACTACCTCGGCCTGACCACGCACCCCCGGCTCCGCCGGGCCGCGATCGAGGCGGTCGAGCGCTTCGGGGCCGGGTCGGGGGCGGTGCGGACCATCGCCGGCACCATGAGCCTGCACGAGGAGCTGGAGGAACGGCTGGCCGGGTTCAAGCAGGTCGAGGCGGTGCTCACCTTCCAGTCCGGCTTCACCGCCAACACCGGCATCATCCCGATCCTGGCCCCGGAAGGCGCCGTGATCGTGTCCGATGCGCTCAACCACGCCAGCATCATCGACGGCATCCGGCTGACGAAGGCCGAGCGCCGCATCTTCCCGCATGCCGACATGGATGGGCTGCGGACGGCCCTGCGCGAGATCCGCGCGGCGCCGGGCGGCGTCGAGCGGACGGTCCTGGTCATCACCGACGGCGTCTTCAGCATGGACGGCGACATCGCCCGGCTGCCCGACATCGTGGATGCGGCGGAGGAGGCGGAGGCGATCGTCCTCGTCGACGACGCGCACGCCTCCGGCGTGCTCGGCCGCAACGGGCGCGGCAGCGTCGACCATTTCGGCCTGCACGGGCGGGTGCAGGTCCAGGTTGGGACCCTGTCCAAGGCGATCGGGGTGCTGGGTGGCTACGTCGCCGGCCCGGCCGCCCTCCGGACCGTGCTGGAGCACCGGGCCAGGCCCTTCCTCTTCTCCACCTCGCACCCGCCGGCCGTGGCGGCCGCCTGCCTGGCGGCCATCGACGTGCTGGAGGCGGAGCCGGAGCTGATCGAGCGCCTGTGGGACAACGCCCGCTTTTTCAAGGCCGGGCTCGAGCGCCTGGGCTTCGACACCGGTGCGTCCGAGACGCCGATCACGCCGGTCATCGCGGGCAGCGGCGCGCTGGCCATGAGGCTCTCCGACCGCCTGTTCGAGGAAGGGGTCTTTGCCCAGGGGATAGGATTCCCGACCGTGCCGGACGATCGCTCTCGGGTGCGCAC
>JBOGSY010000246.1:0-3394 GCA_050691915.1 Candidatus Limnocylindria bacterium
TGATCTGCGACTCCTGGTCGCTCGGATTGCTCTCGCGATGGATGGCGCCCGGAGCCACGTACAGGAAATCGCCCGGCCGTCCGTCCAGGGTGTCGGCCCCACCCGGCCCGAACTCCATGTGCAGCGCGCCAGTCATCACATGGATCGCGGTTTCGTACTCCCCGTGGTGGTGCCAGCCGGAGATCATCCCGGCCGCGGTGCGCACGAGGCCGGCCCACATCCGGTCGGTCGCGATCGCTTCCTCGCGGACCATGCCGGCGGTCGCGGCGCCTTCGGCGCGCTCCTCCGGGGCGATTCGACGAACTCCTCCGCTCATGCCAATCCTCCTGCGTCTGGTCGTGGATCAGCATAGTCAGGGGTGGGCGGTACGGCGGGCACTGGTGCCCGAGTCGCTCAACGTGGAGCGTCAGGCGACCGCGCGCCAGGCGAGGTAGCCGACCGCGGCGACCTCGAGCCACGCTCGGGCGGATGCCTCGGTGCCCTCGTAACAGCGCGACAGGCGCCGCCACCGCCCGAGCTGGGCGATGGTGTGCTCGACCTTGTACAGCGGCCAGAGCGGCGTGAACGCGCTCCGGCCGGCAGGCGGCGCCTTGATGTCGAGCGCGACGTGCTTGCGGCTGGCGAGCCTGGCGAGACCGCGATAGGCGCGGTCGCCGACGACCGCCCGAAGGCGGGGCAGCGCATCGATCCGCTCGCGCAGCAGCTCGCGGCCGGCCACGACATCATGTGGCCGGGCCGAGCAGGCCGCGGCCGCAACGGGCAGCCCGAGGATCTCGACGAGGATGGTCCGCTTGGTGCCGATCGTTCGGCCGCCGCGGCCGCCGGCCTCGTGGAAGGTCGGACCGTAGCGGCCACCCTTCACGGTCTGGGCATCGACCATGACCATCGACGGGATCGGCTCACGATCGTGGAGCACCCGGACCATGGCCGTCAACCGGGTCATCGCGGCGGCCCACACCCCGTTCGCGCGCCAGCGCCGCCACTGGGCCCAGACCGCGGTCCAGGCGCCGTAGCGCTCGGGCAGGTAGCGCCACTGGCAGCCGGTCCGGCCGATGAACAGCATCGCGTCGACCATCTGGCGCCGCGGGATCACAGCCGGGGCACCCCGCCGCCGGGGCGGCTCGAACAGGTCGGCCACCAGCTCCCACTGCTCATCGGACAGCGCGATCGCGAAGCTCATGTGACCAACGATCAGCGGTCGTGGTGACAGCTTGGGCGTCACAACCAGCCCATTCGCACGTGAGAATTCGGCTACAGACCCTTAGTCGCGCTCCTGGCCGGTGCGGTCGCAGCCTCGGTCTACGGGCTGGCGCAGTGGGGAGGACTGGACCCGCTCTGGAGCGAGCTGCTGAGGGGACGCATTTTCTCGACGATGGGACAGGCAAACAACCTGGCGGCGTTCCTTGCGACGGCCGTCGTGATGGCCATTCCCCTCGCGATCATCCGGGGCGGACTTCCGAGGGCCGCCCTCGCCGGCCTCGTGGCTGTGACCGCCCTGACACTCGCGTTGACCCTGAGTCGCGGCGGATACGTGGGACTCACTGCTGGCCTCGTGGTCGCCGCCGCGGTACTCCTTCGAGGAGCGAGCGCGAGGGTGCTCAGGCGCCTAGTCTCGCGCGCCGCGGCGGGCATCCTGGTGGGACTGCTCGCCCTGGCGGCCATCGGAGCAGCCTGGCAGCCGGCAAGGATGCTGGTCGCGCGGGTCGCCGAACGCGCCGCAACCATCGTCGATCCAGCCGAGAGCTCGAACCAGATCCGCCTGGACCTGTGGAGCGTCGCCCTGCAGATGACGGCCGATCATCCGCTGCTGGGCTCCGGTCCGGACAGCTACGTCCTGGTCTTCCCCCAGTATCGGGATGCAGTCATTCCGCCGGCCCGGGCAGAGAACCTCGCGCGGTTTCGCGTGGAGAGCCCGCACAACGTGTACCTTGCGGTCGCTGCGGGCGTCGGGGTGCCCGGCCTGGTTGCCTTTATGACCCTCGTCGGCAGTTCACTGTGGATCGGGGCACGAGCGGCGTGGGGACGTCTCGAGCGCGAGGCCCGCATCGTGCTGGCCGGGCTCATGGGTGGCGCCACGGTGGTGCTGGTGACGAACCTGTTCATGACGGGTGAGCCAGCCACCACAGCCATCTGGTTCATCCTCCTGGGAGCGCTGGCGGGCGTGGGCGCCGGACTCCGCCCTGCCATCTCCGATACTCCGGTAGAGAACTCTGGCATCGAGCTCGGGGGCGGAGAAGAGCTGGGCCCCGGACTGATCCGGGGCCCAGCTGACGTGCGTTCGAGTCGGGCTAGGGGGCGGTCCCGCCGCTCGAGTCATTGACGAACACGGTCTGCGTGCTCTCCGCGCACAGGCTGTTGCGGCCGAACTGCGCGGGGTTGGTGCTCGTGAACTCGACCAGCCAGTAGACGGTCGTGTCGGTGCTGACCGAGACGCTCGTGTTGGATGTGCTCACGGTGGAGCTGAACTCGTCCCCCGGCAGGTTGAGCGGCCCCTCCTTGTAGAGGAGACCGCCCACGCCCACCGTGTCACTGGGCGTCGTGGCCTGGCAATTGGCAAGGGAGTCGTACAGCCGGAACTTGACGCTCCCCATCACGGAGCCTGTCCCCTGGTCCGCCAGGGCGACCGAGATCGTCGCCGAGTCGTTCGGATAGACGAACTGGGAGGTCGTGATCGAGGTTGGGGCCTTCTGCACGACGACGGTCTCGTTCGCATCCGTGCAGAGGGTGTTGTGGGAAGTGCCGAGGTTGTTCGGGTCGCCGGTGGCCGGAGTGTATTCAGCCGTCCAGTGATAGGTACCGGGCGCATCCGGCGTAAAGCTCACAGGCCCGTACGTCCCGTTCCCGCTGACGGCTACGGTCTGGGGGTTGTCCCCGGTCCCGGTCGCCAGCGTCAAGCAGTCATCCTTGAGCAGCGTGAACTCAATCTCGCCACCGGCGGACGCGCCGTTGGTGGCGTTGATCGAGTCGAAGGTGGCATGGCCGCCGTTGTCGCCCGGCTGGTCGGCCGTGCCGCTGAGGGTGGCGTTGTCCTGGACGGGTTGCCCGAAGTTCACGGACGGGGCCACGGCCTGCGTCGACAGGCCGGGCTGCGCCGGCGTGACCTCGAAGCACTCGCCGGTGCTCTTGGGTGGCCCGGCGGACTCGATGGTGCCATCGTCGGCGTCCGGTACCTGGTCCGTGCCCGACGTGAAGGTGGCGTACCAGCAGTAGCGTCCGACCTCGGTCAACGTGGCCGGGGCCGAGAAGTAGGTGCCGTTGGTGGTGACCGGGTTGGTGCCGGCCGCAGCGCCGATGTTGACCCCGGCATCCGAGCAGGCGGTCGGGTTGGCGATCGGTCCGCACAGGTAGAAGTCCAGGGTGCCGGTGAAGGTGGGGGTGCCGGTAACTGTGAGGA
>JBOGSY010000247.1:0-3391 GCA_050691915.1 Candidatus Limnocylindria bacterium
GCGCTCCCCCGCCGAGCCGGCGCCTGCCGAGCGGGCCCCCGCCGAGCCGGCGCGGCGGCCGATCGACGCCCCCGGCCTCCTCCTGCTGGCCCTCGCCCTGGCCGCCCTGCTGGTCTTCGTCCTGGAGGGAGCCACGCTGCTTGGGCTGGCGGCTGCGGTCAGCCTGCCGCTGGTGCTGGCGGCGCTGGTCCTGGTCGAGCAGCGAACCGATCACCCGGCCATCGACCCCCGCCTCTTCTCGCGCCCCGCCTTCTCCGCCGCGGTTCTCGGCGTGCTTGGCACCACCGTGACCCTGCACGGCACCTTCATCCTGGTGCCGCTGCTGGTCGAGCGCGTGCTGCTCGAGAGCGCCACGACCGCCGGGCTGGTCCTGCTGGGCATCTTTGCTGCCTCCTCCGTGGTGGCTCCGCTGGGTGGCCACGCGTCGGACCGCATCGGGCGCCGGGCGCCGGCCGTCATGGGTGCCGTTGTGACCGCGGCGGGGCTGGGAGCGCTGGCGCTCCTCGTGTCCGGCCAATCCCTGGGCGCGGGGGCAGGGTCCGCGCTGGCCCTGGGCCTGCTGCTGGGGGTGGTGGGCGCCGGCTTCGGGCTTGCCGGCTCGCCGCGGCAGGCGGCCGCGCTCGAAGCCGTGGCGAGCCACCAGGTGGGGATCGCGGCCGCCACCTACTTCACCGGCCGCTACCTCGGCGGCGTGCTGGGCGCAACCCTCGCCGGCCTGGTGCTGGGCGGGGCGGTGACCGGCGGCGGGGTGGCGCTGGGATTCGCCATCCTGGCCGGGGTCGCGCTGGCGGTCGCGCTGGTCTCGGTGGCCCTGCCAGGGCGCCCGCGGCTTCCGTGACGCGGGCTGCGTCACCGTCCGCCGGCTGGCAAACCGCCAGCCAGCAACCGTATTCCTGGGTTGCTATTTGACGGAAACCAGCAGCCACGCCCACGGACCGATCCTCCTCCGCTAGGCTCGCATCCCATGACACCCGCGGCGGAACGGCTCGCGCACCAGCTCCTGGACCGGAGCCCGGACGACCCTCTGACCGATGAGCTGGCGCACTGGCTGGCCTCCTCGTCGCGCTTTCGCGCCTTCGTGGAGGCGCACCGCGACAAGATCCGCAAGAAGCTGCGCGGCGCAGCCGACGCCGAGGCCCGACGCGACGTCCGGGCGGAGCTCCGGGTGGCGCACCTGCTGCTCGCGGACCGGCGCATCGGTCTGGCGTTCGAGGCGTACGGCTCGGCCAGGGGCGGGCCGGACTTCACCGTCAGCGTCGGGGGCGAGCGGCCGCTGAACCTGGAGGTGACGCGGCTGCATCGGGCGCCGAACGCCGCGAGCCACGGCGGCCAGCTGCTGGCCAAGCTGCGCCAGCTGCCGCCCGGCGCGCCGAACGCCGTGCTGGTCGCCGTCGAGGGCGACCGCGCGCAGGCCTTCGATGTCACTACCGCAACCCGTGCGCTGCGGACCAGGGCGGATGCCAAAGAAGAGGCCTTCTTCGCCAGCCGAGGGTTCGCCGGGACCCGCGACTTCTATGACCGATACCTCCGGCTGGGCGCAGTGCTGGTCTGGGCCGAGTCCGCCGCCGGCGACGCTCGAGCCACCATCTGGCACAACCGATCGGCGCGCATTGCCGTGCCGGAGCGAGCCGCGCGAGCCTGCCTCGCCTCCCTGCGCGCCGGCTAGGGCCGGCAATTCGGGGCGGGCTGCGTGTCCGTGCGCACCAACCAGGTCGCTATCTGACGGCAACCAGCAGCCCACGCCCACGCCCACGCCCCGCCCGCCGCCGTCAGCCCTGCGGCTGCCTCCCGGGGAGCCAGGCGAAGAGGTCGACCGCGTTGCCATCGGGATCGCCCAGCGTGGCGTAGCGCTGGCCCCAGACCGCATCCCACGGCTCGCGCTGGCCGGCGAAACCGGCCGCGGTGAGCTCGGCGTAGACGGCATCGACCTCGGCGGCATCGGTGCAGGCGAAGGCCAGGCCGATGCGCGGGCTGCCGGTCGGAGCCGTCCAGCCCGGATCGAACGCGCGCACGCTCTCCTCCGTGTCCCACATCAGGCGCAGGCCGCCCGGCATGGTCGCCTCGACGTGCTCCTCGCCATCGGCCCCAGCCGGGATGTCCAGTCCCAGCCGGCGGTAGAAGGCCAGCGAGCGCGCCATGTCGGCCACCACCAGGCCGATGGCGTCGAATCGCGCATTCATGCGCACATCGTAGCCCCCGACCGGCGCCTCGTCGTCGCGCAGCGCGGCGATCACCGCCGCCCGATCCTCCGGGCTTGCCCGCAGCGCGACCAGGAACAGCCGCGACCACCCGGCCGCGAACTTCTCGACCGATCGCGCCGGCCATGCCCGCCGGATGGCCCGCGCCACAGCGGCGGCCGCCGCGTCGTCACGCTCGGCATCGGTCATGGCGCCAGCGCTAGGGCCGCCGTGGGCTGCGAACCCGGTCGTGCCGCCAGCCAGCAACCGTGTTCCTGTTAGGCGCGTCCCAGGGACCGATCCCACCCGGCGCCTCGATCACCGGGCGCCGAGGTCCCAGCTCGCCACCGTCATCCAGCCGCCTACCACCAACCCGGTTGCTATCTGGCGAATTGCTCTTCACGACGCGACCGTAGCAGACCCGCGATCCACAATTCCCCGCCTGCTCAGCGGACCGATTGCTGGCCAAGCGATCCGACCGTGCCGTCGGGCGGGAACGGCCGAGCGCCGGTCGTCGCCTCGACGGCCCCGGCCTCGTCGGCCCTTACCCTGACCCAGAGGTCAGGCTGAGGCCCGCGGTTACCCGTCACGAAGACGACGTAGCCATTCTGCGGGTCGCTGAACGGGCAGAGCGCCCCCGGTGGGCAGTCAGCCCCGTAATGGAACTCGATCGCCAGGATCGGCAAGCGCCCAGCCGGTAGGACCGCGCTGGCGGCCTCAACTGCGTCAAGGCAGGTGAGCGTGATCGGGACCGGCTGCTGTGGTCCATTCGCGTCAATCGTCCATACCCGCGGGGGCTCGGGGCATTCGGGCTCGGGCGCGACGGCGGCGATCGGTGACGGCGTTGGTGCGATGGGCGTGAGAGACAAGCAGGCAGTGAGCAGGGTCACCTGAAAGATGGCCCCGGCCGACTTGCCAAGGACGGACCAGCCAGCGGACTCGCTGTGCTTGGCCGCTCCGAATGGGAGGCACTGACGGTGCGAGCCGCGGCATGTCGCTCAACCCGGCGAAGCGAGCATGCGGTACCGAAGGGCCGGCATCGGGCGCGTCGCTCGCAGGAGAACCTCATTCAGGCCCCTTCTGGTCACGGTAGGGTCGAGAGCTGGCGCGGTGGCGTTGAACAGCGGTAGGCCCCGGCGCGATCCCCGCGAGTTTCCCCGCGAGTGCTCAGGTCCGGTAGCCATGGCCACGCTCCGGTTTCCAGCTCCCGCCCG
>JBOGSY010000248.1:0-3385 GCA_050691915.1 Candidatus Limnocylindria bacterium
CCAGCCAGCGCAGCGACGCCCCGCCGCCGGCGGGCAGCAGCAGGGCCGGCACGGCGGCCGCCAGGAGGAGCGCCATGATCGCCAGCAGGCGGAAGCTGATCCACAGCTCGCGAAGCGCGACGCCGGCGAGCACGGGCAGGGTGTTCACCCGTGGGCCGCGGCCGGGAGGGGACCGTCCAGCACGCCGGACAGCGCCTGGATCCCGCGCAGCGACAGGGGCAGGCCGTGAGCGCCCAGCTGGTCCGCGCCGACGTGGAGCGCCAGCCGCCCCCTGCGCAGCAGGGCCACCTGGTTCACCAGTCCCGCCTCGCTGGCCGGGTAGCGGCTGGCCAGCACCACCGTTCGGCGCCTGCCCGGCACGCGCATCAGCCGGGCCCGCTCGCCCGGGTCCAGCGAGCGCAGCGGGTCGTCAAGCAGCAGGACCTCGGGCTCGGCCACCAGGGCGGCGGCCATGGCCGCCTTCTGGGCGACGATGGGGCCGGCTCGGCGCAACGGCCGGTCGGCCTCGGGCAGGACGCGGAAGCGGGCGAGCAGGGTCTGCACGCGCTGGTGGCGGTCGGCCGGATCGACGCCGGCCAGCCGCGCCGCCAGGTCCACCGCCTCGCGAGCCGTGAGCCATGGGTAGATGCCGGGCTCCGGCGGGATATAAGCGACGCGCCGTGCCCAGCCGCCCGCCGGGCCGGGGCGCGACAGGCCGGCGAGCTCAAAGGTGCCGGATGTCGGACGCAGCAGCCCGGCCAGCACCCGGAGCAGGGTCGAGGCGGCCTCCTCCGGCTCGGCGACGATCAGCAGCCGGGCGCCGACCGGGACGCTGAGATCCACTCCGTCGAGCAGCGGCCGTCCGTCCACCATGCGGCGCAGGCCGCGGGTCGCGACGGCTGCGGGCCGCAGCAGCCGGACGGAGCGCGAGGCCCACAGCGCCTCCGGCGTCGAGCTCGTCAGCGCGCACCTCCTCAGACGGCAGCGGGTCTCGGCGGGTGAGTCTAGCACCCCCCTTGACGCGTTCCCGGCCTCCGAATATCATAAGCACCCGCTTATATCAATCTTCCTTTGATAAAGAATGGCTTTGACGTGACGATCTCACCCGAGACCGGCGGCGAGCGCGACCTGCGCCGCCTGCGCACCCTCTACCGCGCCCTGGGCGACGAGACCCGGCTGCGGATGATCGGCCTGCTGGCCGAGCTGGGGCCCATGCCGGTCAACGCCCTCTCCGCCCGGGTGGGGCTCTCCCAGCCGCTCATCAGCTGGCACCTGCGCATCCTGCGCCTGGCCGGCGTGATCGAGACCCGGCGGCAGGGCCGGGAGGTCATCTGCGGCCTCCGGACCGCGACCTTCGAGGAGCTGCACGAGGCGGAGGCGCGGCTCATCGGCGGCACGGCCGGCGTGGAATCCGCCCGCCGGGCGGGCGTCGACGTGGCCTCGACCAGGCCGGAGGCCCGGGATGTCGGCTAGCCACTCCGGCGCCCACGACCTGCGGCGCGGGGACTCGATCCTGTCGGCGCGCGCACGCGAGGCCGGCCGCGCCCTGCTGGCGCCAGTGGTCCGGCTGGCGGTGCGCATCGGTCTGACCGCCAACAGCGTGACCATCATCGGCTTCGGGATCGTCCTGGCCGCCGCCGTCCTGATCGGCAGCGGCAACCTGCTGGCGGGGGCCGTGGTCCTGACCGCCGGCTCGCTGCTGGACGCGGTCGACGGGGCGCTGGCCCGGGCCACCGGCGGGACGACCGCCTTCGGCGGCTTCCTGGACTCCACCCTGGACCGCGCCGCGGAGGCGGCGCTCTACGCGGGGGTGGCCGCCTACTACCTGGGCGCGGCCGCCGAGCCGACCTGGCCGGTGGTGCTCAGTTTCGTCGCGCTGGCCGGGTCCTTCCTGGTCAGCTACACCCGCGCGCGGGCGGAGGCCATCGGCTTCGACGCGACGGTCGGACTGGCGCCACGCCTGGAGCGGCTGGTGCTGATCGTGGCCGGCATCGCCCTTGCGGGGATGGGATTCGGCATGGGGCTCATCGGTGCATTGGGGATCATCGCCATCCTCTCGGTGGCGACCACGGTCCAGAGGATCTGGCACGTCCACCGGCTCAGCGCGGCCCAGCCGCCGGCGGCCGCGGACTCAACGACAAGGGAGAGCTGACGCAGGTGGTTGACGGGAACGGCAAAACCGCGACGAACGGCAGGCGGCCATCGGACGGCAAGATCCGGGTGGCGATCGTGGGGGTGGGCAACTGCGCCTCGAGCCTGGTGCAGGGTCGCTACTACTACCAGGACGCCAAGGCCGGAGACCGGATCCCGGGCCTCATGCACGTGGACCTGGGCGGCTACCACATCCGTGACATCGAGTTCGTGGCGGCCTTCGACGTCGACCGCGAGAAGGTGGGCCGGGACCTGTCGGAGGCGATCTTCGCCGGGCAGAACAACACCTTCAAGTTCGGCGAGGTGCCGCACACCGGCGTCACCGTCGAGCGCGGGATGACCCACGACGGCCTGGGCAAGTACCTGTCGCAGGTCATCCACAAGGCGCCGGGACCCACCGCCGACGTGGTGGGCATCCTCAAGGAGCGCCAGGTCGACGTGATGGTCTCCTACCTGCCCGTCGGCAGCGAGACCGCCACCAAGTGGTACGTCGAGCAGGCGCTCCAGGCGGGGGTGGCCTTCATCAACGCCATCCCGGTCTTCATCGGTCGCGAGCCCTACTGGCAGCGCCGCTTCGCCGAGGCAGGGCTGCCGATCATCGGCGACGACATCAAGAGCCAGGTCGGCGCCACCATCACCCATCGCGTGCTGACCCGGCTGTTCATGGATCGCGGCGTGCGGATCGACCGCACCTACCAGCTCAACTTCGGCGGCAACACCGACTTCCTGAACATGCTCGAGCGCGAGCGGCTGGAGTCCAAGAAGATCAGCAAGACCAACGCGGTCACGTCCATGATCGACTACGAGGTGGGCGACGAGAACGTGCACGTGGGTCCCTCCGACTACGTGCCGTGGCTCCAGGACCGCAAGTGGTGCCACATCCGGATGGAGGGCACCACCTACGGCGACGTGCCGCTCAACCTGGAGCTCAAGCTGGAGGTCTGGGACTCGCCCAACAGCGCCGGCGTGATCACCGATGCCATCCGCTGCGCCAAGCTGGGCCTGGACCGCGGCCTGTCCGGCACGCTGGTGGCACCCTCCGCCTACTTCATGAAGTCGCCGCCGCTCCAGATCCACGACGACGTCGCCCACGCCCGGGTGGAGGCCTTCATCCGCGGCGACGACGATGAGACGCTGGTGGGCACCGAGCCCGCGCCCGGCAGGCCCGCGCGCCGGGCGACGGCCGGCGTGAAGGCGGCGGTCGGCACCAAGGCGGCCGCCGGGACGAAGGCTGCGGCCGGGCACGGCTGAGCCG
>JBOGSY010000249.1:0-3380 GCA_050691915.1 Candidatus Limnocylindria bacterium
AGGCCGACCTCGGTGGCGACCAGGACCCGCCGCTCGTCGTCCTCCCGTCCGGAGGTGGTGGCGAAGACGGCCACGTCCTCCACGCCGAGCGCGCGCAGGTGCAGGACGATCCACTCGCGGAGCTCGTCGTTCAGGAACGGGTTTCGGGGCCAGTCGGCCAGGCGCACGGGGGCATCTCCTCCTCGGGCGGCGGCCATAGCCTATCGCCTCCGCCGGCCGTCGACCAGCGGTCGCGCCCCGCCGTGGCCCCAGCCCGTATCCTGCGGCGGTGGGTGAGCCGGTTGTCTTCACGTTCCGCCCCACGCCGGTCGGTCGCGCCCGGCTGGGACGGCTGCAGACGCCGCACGGGGCGATCGACACGCCCCAGTTCATGCCGGTCGGCACGCAGGCCACGGTCAAGAGCCTGACGCCGGGCGACCTGCGGACGGCCGGCACCCAGGTCATCCTGGCCAACACGTACCACCTGTCGCTGCGGCCCGGGCACGAGCGCATCGCGCGGCTGGGCGGGCTGCATCGGTTCATGGCCTGGGATGGGCCGATCCTGACCGATTCCGGTGGCTTCCAGGTCTTCAGCCTCGCCCACCTGGGGCGCGTGGACGACGACGGCGTCACCTTCGCCAGCCACCTGGACGGGTCGCCGCAGCGGCTGACCCCCGAGCGGGCGGTGGAGATCCAGGAGGCGCTGGGCAGCGACATCGCGATGGCCTTCGACCAGCTGGTGGACCCGGGCCGGCCGGCAACCGAGGTGGAGGAGGCGATGGATCGCACCCATCGCTGGGCGGCGCGCTGCCTGGCCGCGCGCGGACGCTCGGACCAGGCGCTGTTCGGCATCGTGCAGGGCGGGGTGGACGCCGCGCTCCGGCGGCGCAGCGTGGCCGCCATCGCGGCGCTGGCCTTCGACGGGATCGCGATCGGTGGCCTGTCGGTGGGGGAGACCAAGGCCCAGATGGCGGCCACCCTGGACGTCGTCGCCGAGGCGCTGGGGGACGACCCGCGCGCCCGCTACCTGATGGGGGTCGGCTCGCCGGTCGACTTCTTCACGGCGGTGGAGCGCGGGGTGGACCTGTTCGACTGCGTGCTGCCCACCCGGGTGGCGCGCAACGGGCAGCTGTGGACCGGCCAGGGCAGGCTGAACCTGCGCAACGCCAGGTTCCTGGACGACGGGGGACCGATCGATCCGGCCTGCGCCTGTGAGGCCTGCCGGAACCACTCCCGAGCCTACCTCGCGCACCTGTTCCGGGCGGATGAGCTGCTCGCGTATCGGCTCTCCTCGGTCCACAACGTCACCTATACTCTGGACCTGATGCGGCGGATCCGTGGAGCACTGGCGGACGGGTCGTTCGCATCGCTGCGAGACGTCGTCGCGACGCAGTACGGAAGCGTCGGGACCGGGGCCGATAAGCCGCCGATAACGGGCCGGTAAGGGCCCATCGGGCAGGCTGACGGAGCACCCGGCCGGCCAGATCGGAGGTCTGCTGAAGATGGCGAAGGGGCGAGACCGTCCGCGTCACCAGGAGAAGCGCAAGCCGAAGGCGAAGGCGCCCAAGGTCCCGCCGGTATCGGCTTATGAGCCGCCGATGTCGGTCGAGGTGATCAAGCCCAAGCGCAAGCCGCGCAGCGAGCCCGGCGAGCGCCCCGAACCCGGCGAGGAGGAGTGACCTGACCAGCGCCGGGAGCGAAGCAGAAGGAGCCCGTCAGACCATGGACGCCCCGGTGGCCCCGGCCAAGGCCCAGACCCCGCCCGAGCGGAACGGCGAGCGCACCCGCGCCGTCGATGCCGCCATCCTCCAGATCGAGAAGCAGTTCGGCCGCGGCTCGATCATGCGCCTCGGCGACAAGGGAGCCCACCAGAACGTGGATGTGGTGCCCACCGGGTCGATCGCGCTCGACCTGGCCCTGGGCGTCGGCGGCGTGCCGCGCGGCCGGATCACCGAGATCTTCGGCCCGGAGTCGAGCGGCAAGACCACGCTCTGCTACCACATCGCCGCCAATGCGCAGCGCTCGGGCGGAATCGTGGCCTTCATCGACGCGGAGCACGCGCTCGATCCCAAGTACGCCGGCAACGTCGGGGTGAACGTGGACGAGCTGCTCGTGAGCCAGCCGGACACCGGCGAGCAGGCGCTCGAGATCGCCGAGACCCTGATCCGCTCGAACGGGGTGGACGTGGTGATCGTCGACTCGGTGGCGGCGCTGGTGCCCCGTGCCGAGATCGAGGGCGAGATGGGCGACAGCTTCGTCGGCCTCCAGGCGCGCCTGATGAGCCAGGCCCTGCGCAAGCTGACCGGGGCCATCAACCGCTCGAACACGGCGCTGGTCTTCACCAACCAGCTGCGCGAGAAGATCGGGGTGATGTTCGGCAACCCGGAGACCACGCCGGGCGGCCGCGCCCTCAAGTTCTACTGCTCGGTCCGCCTCGACATCCGCCGCATCGAGACCCTCAAGGCCGGGACCGATGCGATCGGCTCCCGCACCCGGGTCAAGGTCGTCAAGAACAAGGTGGCCTCGCCCTTCCGGGTCGCCGAGTTCGACATCATGTACAACGAGGGCATCAGCCGCGAGGGCGGGCTGCTGGACGTGGGCATCGCGGCCGGCATCCTGTCGAAGATGGGGGCCTGGTTCAACTACGGCGACACGCGCCTGGGGCAGGGCCGGGAGAACTCGCGCGACTTCCTGAAGGCCAACCCGGAGCTGGCGGCCAGGATCGAGGACGAGATCCGCGGCAAGGTCGCCTCCATCGAGGTCGGGGTCGAGGGCATCAGCGAGGCCGAGTAGCCCGCCCGTGCCGGACCAGCCGCACCGCCGCCCATGCCGGGGTCCGTCCCCGCGCGAGGCGCCGGATGCGGCGGCCGCCCTGGAGATCGCCGCGCGCTACCTGGCCACCCGGCCACGCACCCGGCTGGAGCTGGAGCGCCGCCTGCGGCGCGCCGGGGCCGATGACGGCGTGGTGGAGGCCACCATCGAGCGCCTGGCCGCCCTGGGCTACGTGGACGACGTGGCCTTCGCGCGCTGGTGGGCGGAGCAGCGCGACCGGCACGCGCCGCGCGGGCGCCGGCTGCTCGAGGCGGAGCTGCGGCAGCGCGGGGTGCCCCGCGACGTGCTGGAGGAACTGCGCGGCGACGAGCTGGGACGGCCTGTGCTGGATGGCGAGAGCCTGCCCGCCACGGAGGCCGAACGGGCGCGCATTGCCCTGGATCGCCACCTGCGCGGCCGGCCGCTGCCGGAGGACCATCGGGCGCTGCAGCGGGTGGGGATGTTCCTCGCGCGCCGCGGATTCGACCCGGAGACCGTGCGCGCCACGATCCGCGGGGCGGCGGAGCCCGGAGACGGGCCCCTTGGACCGGACGACTGACCCGCGTGCCGAAGGGCGCTATGGTGAGCAC
>JBOGSY010000250.1:0-3373 GCA_050691915.1 Candidatus Limnocylindria bacterium
GTCGCCTGGCGCTGGGTGTCGTCGAAGTAGGCCGGGACGGTGATCACGGCCTCCGTGATCTTCTCGCCCAGGTACGCCTCGGCGTCGCCCTTCATCTTCTGCAGGATCATGGCGCTGATCTCGGGCGGGGTGAACGTCTTGCCGTTGCCCAGCACCACCACCACGCCGTCCGACTTCGGGTCCTTCTCGACCTGGTACGGCACCAGGTCCTTGCTGCGCTGGACCTCCGGGTCGTCCCAGCGCCGGCCCATGAAGCGCTTGATGCTGAAGATGGTGTTCTCCGGATTGGTGATAGCCTGGCGCTTGGCCACCTGGCCCACCAGCCGCTCGCCGCTCTTGGCGAAGGCGACGACCGATGGCGTGATGCGGCCGCCCTCCGCGTTGGGGATGACCTGGGGCTCCCCACCCTCCATGGCGGCGACCACCGAGTTGGTGGTGCCCAGGTCGATGCCGATGATCTTGCCCATACCGCTTACTGCTCCTTCGGGTTGTTCGCCACGCGGACGAGCGCCGGGCGCAGCACCCGGTCGTGCAGCCGGTAACCGCGCTGCAGCTCGCCGATGACCTGGTTGTCGGGATGGTCGGCGGTCTCCTCGTGGACGACCGCCTCGTGCACGTTGGGGTCGAACGGCAGGCCCACCGCCTCGATGGGCGTCACCCCCTCGGCCTCGAGCAGGCCGCGCAGCTTGCGCTCGACCAGCCGGATGCCGTCGACCCACCCCTCGTGCACGTCCGGCGGGACGTGCTCCAGGGCGCGGTCGAAGTCGTCCAGGACGGCCAGCAGGCGGCCGATCAGGACCGCGCCCGCGAAGCGGGCCGTCGCCTCGCGCTCCTCCTCGACCCGCCGCTTGTAGTTCGCGAAGTCGGCTGCGGAACGCTGCCAGTTGTGGAGGTTCTCCTGGGCGCGACCGTTCGCGGCCTTCAGCTCGTCCTCGAGCTGGGCCACGAGCTTCACGAGCTCAGCGCGGGAGGGGCCGCGGCCGCGCTCCTCTTGCTGCTCGCGCGCGTCGCCGTTGGTTGGTTGCTCAGTCATGCGTCTCGCCATAGTGGCTGGTGATCAGCTCGTTCATCAGGTTGGACAGATAGCGGACCGTGGGGATCGCCCGCGGGTACGGCATCCGGGTAGGACCCAGCACCCCGAGCAGTCCCAGCGCATGGTCCGGTGCGCCATACGGCGCGAAGACCAGGCTGACGTCGTGCATGGCATCGATCGTGTTCTCGCGACCGATGATCACGTGCACCCCGCCGCGCCGGGTGAGAACCGGCATCAGCTGTTCCAGGAAATCGGACCGCTGGATGACCTCCAGCACGCCGCGGAGCTTCGTGCCCCGGGCGAACTCGGGCTGCTCCAGGACGTTGCTGATGCCGTCGGTGAAGACGTCCTCGACCACCACCCCGTCACTCTCCTCCAGCATCTGGGCGACCACGTCGGCCACGTGCGCCGCGAGCGGCGAGAGGCGACGCGTCCGCCGCCGGACCTGCGGCGCGGAGAGCGTGCCGAGCTCCGTGTTGAGCGCGGACGCGGCCGCATCCAGGTCGGCCTGGGTGATGGGGGTGCCGGGGTTGAGGCGGTCCATGACGGCCGGATCGAGGCGGCGCTGAACCACGTTCCCATCGGCCAGCACCAGGACGCACAGGCGCGTCCGGTCCGCCAGCTCCACCAGCTGGACGTGCCCGTAGCGGGCGCGCCGCGAGCGTGCCGGGGTCACGACCGATGCGGACCGGGTGCTGCCCGCCAGGATGGAGGCCGCCAGCCGCAGCCACTCGTTGCTCGTCAGCTGCACCTGGCTGAACTGGTGCCGGATCATCAGCTGGTTGGCGCGGTCCAGAGCGGCCTCGCGCATCAGCGACTCGACGTACACGCGGTAGCCGAGGTCGGACGGGACCCTCCCGGCGCTGGTGTGCGGATGGGTCAGCAGTCCCAGGGCCTCCAGATCGGCCATGGCGCTCCGCACCGTGGCCGGGCTGACCGCCAGGCCGTGCCGGTCGACCAACAACCGCGAGCCGACCGGCACCGCGGTCAGAACGTAGTCCTCGACCACGGCGCGGAGCACGCTGCGCTGCCGCTCCGTCAGGTCGAACGCGGCCCGGAGCGGGGAATGCTGATCGTGCTGCGCCATGCCTTCGCCGACCATCGGCCCTCCGCTGACTTCCCTCTCGATCTCGTTTGGCACTCTCGGGATGAGAGTGCTAACAGGGGTCTGCCGAATCGTACCAATCACCGCAGACCGGTGTCAACGAAGCGCGCCCGCGTGTGTGGACGCTCTAGGATGCCGGCATGCGCGGCCTGGGGCTGATCGTCAACGTCCTGCTGCGGGGCGCCATCCTGGCCGTCCTGGGCGAGGCGCTGCTGCGCGCCACCGACCGGCGCTACGCGGGCAAGGCGATCGGTACCCGCGGCCTGGTGATGGTCCCCCTCAGCCTGGTGGTGCCGGCGGCGCACCTGGCGCGCGGCGACGGCCGGGGCGGGATGAGCTACCCGGTCTGGACCGACAACCTGTGGCTCTCGATCTTCGCCCTGGACCTCGCAGGCAACCATTTCGACCTCTACGACCGCTACCGCCACTTCGACGCCATCCCCCATGCGCACGGCACCGGCGCCGCCACCGTGGTCGCCGCCCGGCTGCTGGACCTGCCGCCGCTCAGCGCCGTGGGCCTGGCGCAGCTCGGTCACATCGGACTCGAGGCCCAGGAGTACTACAGCGACGTCTGGTTCGGGCTCCACAACGTGCGGGGCACCTGGGACACGGTGAACGACCTGCTCGCCGGCGCCGCCGGCTCGGCCGTCTACGCGTGGCTCCTGTCTGCGGTGCGCCGACGCTGAGCGCCAGCGCCCGCTGCCAGCCGGCGGACGACCGCCTGGCCGCGAGGCGAGAGCCGGTAGCCGGGGCGCAGGCTGACGGTAAGGCCCAGCTCCTTCAGCTTGCGGACGTCCAGCTTGAACGGCAGCCTCTCACGGCCGACGGCGGCCGCCAGCTCGGCCGCAGGCACCGCTGGCCGGTCGCGAATGAGCTCCAGCACGGCCCGCGTCCACGGCCCATGCCGGCTCGCCCGGTCCAGCCGCGCCAGCCGCTCCCGGATCTCCGCCAGCTCGCGGCGGCCGGGGAGCGCCTCCCGCAGCGCGATTCTGGGGTCCGGACCGGCCAGGCTCAGCCGAATGCGGTAGATCGTGCCCTCCGCCTTGCGGTCCAGCACGGCGAGCAGCTCAGCCAGCGTGGCGAACCCGGCGCGCTGCGCCTCGGCCGCCGACAGCTCGTGGCGCTCGACGGCGTCGACGGCCTCGAACCGGACGACCCCGGCTGCGGTGCGCTGCTCTCCGCCGGCCCGGACCCGTGGCCGCGGCCAGCGGCGAAAGGCCAGGGTCACCCTGCTG
>JBOGSY010000251.1:0-3363 GCA_050691915.1 Candidatus Limnocylindria bacterium
CGGCCATGTAGAGCTCGTAGTTCATGGGTCCGCCTCTATCCCGCCCTCCACCGATTCGGTGGATCCGGTCAGGCGAGTCTAGCAGAGGCGGGTATGGAACCTGCACTGGGCCAATGCGGGAACCACGGCAACTGCACCCTCCCTGGCAGACGCCAGCACGAGACCGATGACACACACACTTCGAACCCGACTGCGCAGGCTCGCGGGCCTGCTCACGCTCGCCGGCACGCTCATCCTCGCCCTCAGCCTGCCGATCCCGACCCTGCCCGACGATGGTCGCGCGGCCGTTGCCAGGGCGATCGACGAGCGGCTGCCAGGGTGGGCGATCGAGCGGATCGATCCGTCCTGGGAGGGCGCCTACACCGTCGTCACGCGGTGCGCCGGTCACGAGATGGGCTTCCAGCTGGTGCCCGGCCACGGGCTCCCGGCGCGGGACGCGTGGCTGCAGCCGAACGACGCGTACGCGCGCGAGCGCCTCGCCGACCTCTCCGACCACTGGCGCTACCTGATCTGGTACGACGATCCCGCGCTGCTCGACACGCTGTCGTGCCGCGAGGAGCTCGCCCAGCGCGACTCCCGAACGATCGAGGGGCGCATCTTCGACTGAGCCGTCCGCGCTTGTCTAGGATTGGCGGGCCATGATCGAGCGAGCCGCCACGAAGGCCTCCGCCTGGACCCGCGTCGACAGCGCGGCGCTCGTCCTCGTCAGCCTGGGCGCCGCGGTCCTGCGCCTGGCGGGTCTCAACCGGCCGATCGGCCTCGTCTTCGACGAGATCTTCTACGCGCGCGACGGGTGCTGGTACGTCATCGGCAGCGAGGCCGTGTGCGGCATCGGCGAGCTCACCTCGCGGGCGCACCCGCCGCTCGGGAAGTGGCTCGTCGGCTCCGGGATCGCCGCCTTCGGCTACGAGCCGTTCGGCTGGCGGGTGGCGGTGGCCGTCGCCGGGATCGCGACCGTGGCGCTCACCTTCGTCCTCGCCTGGCGTCTCCTGCGATCGTCCGCGCCCGGCCTGGCGACGACCGTCGGCGCGACCGTGGCCGCCGGCCTGTTGGCTACCGACTTCCTGCACCTCGTCCACTCGCGGGTCGCCATGCTCGACGCCTTCATCACGCTCTTCGTGGTCGGCGCGGTCCTGGCGATCGTCCTCGACCGGGATCGACGTCGTGACCGGCCCGATGCGCCGTTGTGGTGGCGCCTCACCCTCGGCCGACCGTGGCGGCTCGTGGCGGGCGCCTGCCTGGGCGCCGCGGCCGCAACGAAGTGGTCGGGTGGCTACGTGGCGCTGGCCGTCATCGGCCTCACCATCGCGTGGGAGATCCTCGCCGCGCGGCGGTCGGAGCCGGAGGCCGGTTGGGGCGCCGTGGTGCTGTCGGCCGTGCGGCGCGAGGCGCTGCCGGCGCTGCTCATGCTCGGCCTGGTGCCGGTGCTCGTCTACACCGCGACCTACACCGGGCGCATGCCGGGCGTGGTGCTGGCCCTGCCGTGGGAGACCGGATCGGTGTGGCGCAACATCTGGGAGCACCAGAGCCAGATGCTCGACTTCCACACCACGCTGGGCGGCAACCATCCCTACCAGTCCCCGCCGTGGTCGTGGCCGCTGCTGCGACGCCCGGTCGCCTACTCCTTCGCCGAGGATGGCGGGGCGTACCGCGAGATCATCGCGCTCGGCAATCCGCTGGTGTGGTGGCCGGGGCTGGTGGCGTTCATCGGCCTGGCGGTCGGCTGGTGGCGCAGCGGATGGGGTCTGCTGCGTCCCGAGCCGGTGATCCTGGCCGCGGCCGCCGCCACCTACCTGCCATGGCTGGTGCTGTCCGGCGATCGGAGCCAGGTCTTCCTGTGGTACTTCCTGCCGACCGTCCCGTTCCTGTGCCTGGCGCTCGGCGTGGTGGCTGCCTGGCTCTGGGCGCGCGTCGCTGGTCGGGTGGCGCTGGCGGTGTACGGCGTCCTGGTGGTCGCGAGCTTCCTCTTCTATTTCCCGCTGCTCACCGCGCTGCCGGTCGACCCCGATGGCTGGCGGATGAGGATGCTCTTCCGTGACTGCGCCGGGCAGACGCTTCCCGATGACGAGTCGAGCCAGGGAGAGCCACCACCCGGCTGGTGCTGGATCTAGTGGTATGTCTCACAAATAGATAGCGTGTTGTGGTAGTGTTCACGGATGAGCCGAGCTGCTGCGCCGATGGCGATGTCTGATGGTCAACGAGTGACCTTGGAATGGGTCGCGCGGTCCCAGACCGCACCGCATCGAGAGGTGGTGCGGGCCAAGGCGTTGCTGGCAGCGGCGGAGGGAGTGGCGAACGCGCGGATCGCAGCCGAGTTGGCTGTCAGCGCGATGTCGGTGCGGGCCTGGCGCGAGCGCTTTGCGAGTGAGGGTCTGGCGCGGTGGGGAAGGGTGCGCACGGGCCGTGGCCGCAAGCCCTCGATCCCGAAGGAGACCATCACCCAGATCGTGGAGCTCACGCTGCACTCGAGGCCGCCGGCACACACGCACTGGAGCTGCCGGACGATGGCGCAGCACGTCGGAGTGAGTCCGGCCACGGTCCAGCGCATCTGGGAGGCCCGCGGGCTCAAGCCGCACCGCGTGGAGAGGTTCAAGCTGTCGACCGATCCGAGGTTCGAGGACAAGCTGATCGACGTGGTCGGGCTGTACCTCAACCCACCGGACCAGGCGGTCGTGTTGTGCATGGACGAGAAGAGCCAGATCCAGGCCCTGGACCGTACCCAGCCGTCGCTGCCGATGGTCAAGGGCCGGGCCGGCACGATGACACATGACTACAAGCGCAACGGGACCACCACCCTGTTCGCCGCCCTGGACGTGGTGACCGGCAAGGTGATCGGGAAGTGCCTGCCCAAGCATCGCCACGAGGAGTTCCTGATCTTTCTGCGGCGCATCGACCGGGCTGTTCCCAAAGCCCTGCAGGTGCATCTGATCCTGGACAACTACCAGACCCACAAGCACCCCAACACCGTTGCGTGGCTGGCCAAACACCCGCGCTTCCAACTGCACTTCACGCCGACATCCTCGAGCTGGCTGAACCTCGTCGAGCGCTGGTTCCGCGAACTCACCGACAAGAACATCCGGCGCGGCAGCTTCCCCAGCGTCCCCGACCTCATCGCCTCCATCGAGGACTACCTGCGGGTCAACAACGACCAGCCCAAGCCACTGATCTGGACCGCCAGCGCCGGGTCAATCTTGGAGAAGGTCCGCCGCGGACGCGTTACCCTCCAAGCAGTAGCAAGCCAAAACTGAGACACACCACTAGCAGAGTGGCGTGCCCGAGAGGACTCGAACCTCCGACCTTTAGGTCCGCAACCTAACGCTCTATCCACTGAGCTACGGGCACCCGTGCGATCACGTGCGGATC
>JBOGSY010000252.1:0-3343 GCA_050691915.1 Candidatus Limnocylindria bacterium
GTCCTGGGGCGCACCGAGACGACCTCCGCCAGCGCATCCACGACCTCCGCCCGGAAGCGGGTGCCGGTGGCGGCCCGCAGCTCGTCCAGCGCCGCTCCCCGGCCGCGGCGAGCACCCCCGCCGCCGGTGACCAGGGTGTCATAGGCGTTGGCGACCGCCACCACCTGGGCGCCGATGGGGGCGCGGTCCGGCGAGCCGTCGGTCGCGTGCCAGCGCGCGATGCGCCCCACCTCGCGCAGGGAGCGGATCGGCTCCAGCTCCTCGGCCCCGATGGACTCCAGGCCGTGCAGGCGTGCGGCCAGCTCGATGGTGCTTGCCTGGTCGGCGTCGCACCCGAGGCGCTCCGCGATCAGCCGCGCCAGCCGGCCGACCCGCTCGCCGTGCCCGATGGTCGCCGCATCCCGCGCATCCAGCGAGCGGGCGACGGTCAGCAGGGCGTCGCGCACGGTCTCGCCACCGTCACCGGCGGCCTCCGCCGACAGGCGCGCCGCCTCGACCAGGTCCTCGACGCTGGCCGGGTCCTCGGGGTGGCGCAGGGCGGCACGGGCCAGGCGGTCCAGGGTGCTGCGCAGGTCGCGCATGTCGCGCGGCACGTCGTCGGCGCGGACGACGCGGTCCTCGCCCGACTGCTTGCCGAAGTAGAGCGCGGTGTCGGCGGCGGCGATCAGGTCGTTCTTGTCGGTGGCATCGGCCGGGAAGGCGGCGAGCCCGACCGTGATGGTCACCGGCGTCGGCTCCTTGGCGGTGAGGCGGCCGACCGCGCGGCGCACCCGCTCGCCGATGGCCGCCGCGCCGTCGGCGTCGACGCCGGGCAGGACCAGGGCGAACTCGTCCCCGCCGTAGCGGAAGACGCGGTCCTCCGAGCGGGCGGCACCGTAGATGGCGGTGGCGATCGCGTGCAGCAGCGCGTCGCCGGCGGGGTGTCCCAGGCGGTCGTTGTAGGCCTTGAAGTTGTCCAGGTCCATCATCAGCAGGGCCGCCGGGGCGGCCGCGGCCCGGGCCCCGGCCGGTGGCGGCCGGCTGCCGCCCTCGGGCTGGCCCAGGATCTCGGCCAGGGTGCGCTGGAAGGCACCGTGGTTGCCGAGGCCGGTGAGCGCATCGGTGTCGGCCCGGACGGTGACCGCCTGGTGCGCCTCCGCGTTGCGCAGGGCGATCGACGCCTGGCCGGCGAACAGCTTGACCAGCTCGAAGTCCGCCTGGCTGAAGTGCACCTCCTCGCGGCCGACGCGCGAGATGTTCAGGCAGCCGATGACCTCGCCATCGGCCACCAGCGGCACCACCACCAGCGCCTCCGGGTCCGCAGGGGTCCCCGGGATCTGCATGGCCCGCGGGTCGTTCAGCGCGTCGTTGGCCAGGACCGGCTCGCCGTGCTGCACGGCCCAGCCCATCAGCCCGCGCCCGAACGGGACCTCGTAGCGACGGACCTCCTCGGCATGGTGTTCGCGGGCGAGCACCGGCGCCAGGACCTGCTTCACCTCGTCGATGCGGTAGATGGACAGGTTGTCGTAGTGCACCACCGCCAGCAGGCCGTCGGCGATGGTATCGAGCACGTCGCCGTGCTCCAGGGTGGAGAGCAGGCGCTCGTTGATCTCCAGCAGGCGGCGCTGCGACTGGAGCTGGCGCGCCAGCTCCGTCGACTGCAGCTCCAGCGTGGCGTAGGCGGACGCGTTGGCGAAGGCCTGGGCCGCGTAGCCGGCGAAGATGGTCATGGTCTGCAGGTCGTCGGTGCTGAACTGGTCCCTGCCCAGCATCGAGAGGGCGATCACGCCCACCGACTTGCCCTCGAAGACCATGGGCACCACCAGCATCGACTCCTCGATGTCGTCGGTGCCCTCGATCGTGTGCCCGCGCGGGTCGTTCAGGGCGTCGTTGGCCAGGATCGGCTCACCGTTTTCGGCCACCCAGCCGGTGAAGCTGCCCTCACCGATGTCGACCCGCAGGGCCTCGCGGAAGTCCCCGTCGCCCAGCAGCCGATCGGTGTAGGCCACCGGCTCGCACACCCGCCGCTCCCAGTCGACGGTGTAGACCCGGATGTCGTGGTAGGCGGCCAGGGTGCTGGCCTCGGCCACGATGGCGTCCGCGATGGCCTGGACATCGGTCAGGCGGTTCAGGCGGGCCGAGAGGTCCTGGATCGACCGAATGCGGGCCGCCTGGTCCGCGACGGACCGATACAGGCGCGCGTTGCTGATGGCCACCGCCGCCTGGTTGGCGAACGCCTGCGCCAGCCCCAGCTCGTCGTCCGGCCAGTCGCGATCGCGCTGGTGGTAGAGGCCGATGACGCCGACCGCCAGGTCGTTGCTGACCAGCGGCACCAGGCAGGCCGTCCGGATTCCCTCGTGGCGGTACGACTCCTGCATCAGGCCCACGTCGGAACGGGAGTCCGCGCCGCGCACCACGAAGGTGCGCCGCTCGCGCACGGCGCGCACGCCCAGCGCCTCGCTCGAGAGGGTGAGCTGCCGGACCTGGGCCTGGAACTCGTCGCCCAGCCCCCGGGAGGCCGCCGGCCTGAACGGCTGCTCCGAGTCGTCCAGGAGCCAGAGCCCGGCCTTGTCGGCGTCGAACAGGGAGCGGGTGCGGTCGACGATCTCGTCCAGCACGCGCCCGAGGTCCAGCTGGCCGGTGAGCTCCTGGGTCACGTGCCGCAGCGCCCGTGCCCGGGTCACCTCGCGCCGTGCCCTGGCCAGGACCCGGGCGCTCATCAGGTCACTGGCCACCGCCCCGGCCACGGTGCGCAGGAAGGCCGGACGAACCATCGCCAGCGGGCCGCCGGGGTCGTCCTCCAGGACGATCACCCCCAGCCGCTCGCCACCGGCCTGCAGCACCAGGCTGGCACGCAGCGGGGGGTCGGGATCGGCCGGGCCATGGTCGGCGGCCCCGTCGCCCAGGTCCTCGGCGGCCAGGGCGGCGGGGGGCGGCACCCGATGGCCGGCATGGGTCTCCAGGGCCAGCGTCCCGCCGGATCCCTCGCGCACCAGGTAGACCGCGGCGCGGGCGATGCCCAGGTGGGTGCGGAGCGCCTCTGCGGCGGTGCGTGCCACGGCCGCAGGAGTGGGCGACGCGCCGCTTCCCCGTGCCAGCCGGGCCAGGACCGCCATCTCCCCCTCAGTGGGTGCCGCGGCCGTCTCGGCCGCCGGATGGGGTGCCTCACCGCCCTCGGCCAAGAGCCGTTCCACCTCCCCGCGCCGGTAGCGACGGTCGCCGCGGGCGTTGATGCGGTAGGCGGTCAGGCGGCCGGCATCGGTCCAGGCGCGCAGGGTGTTGGGATGCACCCCGAGCAGCGTAGCGGCGCTGGCCACGCTGATCAGCGCGTCCTGGTCGCCTGCTCGCTCGCGGAGGTGCTGTG
>JBOGSY010000253.1:0-3333 GCA_050691915.1 Candidatus Limnocylindria bacterium
GTAGCGCTGCGCGTCGGCGCAGGCCGCGACCTGGATCGCGTTCAGGGCCGCGCCCTTGCGCAGGTTGTCGCTGGACAGGAAGAGGGCGAAGCCGCGCTCGCGGCCGGGCACGGCACGCAGGCGGCCGACCAGGACCGGGTCGCGGCCGGCCACGTCCAGCGGCATCGGGTGCCGCGCGCTGCCGTCCGCGGGGCGGTATTCCAGGCCCGGCGCCCGGCGCAGTACGGCCTCCAGCTCCTCCACAGCAACCGGGCGGGCGGTGCGCAGGTGGAGCGCCACCGAGTGGCCGGTGTGGACCGGCACCCGGACCGTGGTTGCCGCCACGTCCAGCTCCGGCATGCCCAGGATCCTGCGCATCTCGGCGATCACCTTGCGCTCCTCGCCGGTCCAGCCGTCGTCGTCCATGACGTCGATCTGGGGCACCACGCTGTCGGCGATGCGGCCGTGGAACGGCGAGCCCTCGGCGCGATCCTCTCCTCCCGCCGCGCGCTCGGCCACGAAGGCGTCCAGGCCGGCGCGGCCGGCGCCGCTCACCGCCTGGTAGGAGGCCAGGTCCACCGACTCCAGCCCGGCGGCGTCGCGGATGGGCGCCAGGGCCACCACCGCCGCGGCGGTGGTGCAGTTGGGATTGGCGACCAGGTTGCCGGCATAGCCGTCCAGCGCCGCGCCATTGGCCTCCGGCACCACCAGTGGGACGTTCGGGTCCAGCCGGAAGGCGCTCGAGTTGTCCACGATCAGCGGCACGCCGCGCCCGGCTCCCGCCACGATCGCCCGCGACGCCGCGCCATCGGTGGCCAGGAAGAGCACGTCCAGCTCGGCCGCCGCGACGTCGTCCAGGACCGTCACCGGTAGCGAGCCGTCGCCGTAGGCGACCGATCCCGGCTCCGAGCCGAAGGCGCGCAGCGAGCCGGCCGGCAGGCCGGCATCGGCCAGGATGGAGAGGAAGACGCCGCCCACCACCCCGCGGGCGCCCGCCACCCCGACGACCGGCCAGTCGCTCACGACGCCGCCCCGAACAGGATCGGGCGCTCGCCGCGCACCAGCCGCGCCAGGTCGGCGTACACCGCGCCGGCTCCGGCCGGGCCACCCGCTCCCGGTCCGCTGACCCGGTAGGTCGCCTCCCCCGCCCGGACCTCCAGCACGCCCTCCACGCCGCTCGCCGCGGCCATCTGGGAGCCGGCATCCAGCTCCATGGGTCGCACGCGCAAGCCCTCCGCATCGGCCTCCGCCACCAGCCGGACCGTCCGTCCGGCGGAGACCTGGAGGCCGACGATACCGCGCGTGTCCACCTCTCGCTCGGCGCGCCACCGACCCCAGGCCACCGAGGCCAGGATCGCCAGCTTCTGGGCCGCGTCGCGCCCCCCCACGTCGAAGGACGGGTCCGCCTCCGCGTAGCCTGCCGCCTGGGCCGCCGCCAGGGCGTCCTGGTACGAGCGGCCGAGGGCCATTTCCGAAAGGATGAAGGTGGTGGTGGCGTTGAGCAGCCCGCGCAGGCCGCCGATCCGGGCGGTGGCGGCCAGGTGCCCCACGGTCTCGATCATGGGCGCTCCGCCGCCCACGCTGGCCGAGGCCAGCAGGGCGCCCCCATGCTCCTCCGCCAGGCGCGCCAGCTCTCCGCCGTGGGTGGCCAGCAGGGCCTTGTTGGCGGTGACGTAGGCGCCGCCGCGGGCCAGCGTGTCCCGTGCCCAGCCGTACGGCCCGTCCACCCCACCGGCCAGCTCGACCACGACCGGCAGGTCGTCGCGCACCACGTCCTCCGCCGGACCGACCGCCAAGCCGCCCGGCAGCGCGCTCGCCCGCTCGCGCGCCGCATCCCGCACCCCAAGGCGCGCCAGCTCCACCGGGAGCGGGCCGGCGGCGAGCAGCTGGCCCAGGGCAGCGCCCATCGTTCCCCAGCCTATGAGACCGATCCGCAGCCGTTCCATGAGCCGTGGAGTGTATCGGGCCGGGAGGCATTGGTCCTGGGCTAGACTGAGCTCACATGGGAGCCACCGAGACCGTCGACCTCTTCCTGGAGCTCATCAACGAGGACAAGCGCGAGCAGGCGATCGGCCTCCTGGCCGAGCACGCCGTGATGGGCATCTCCGTGCCGGGATCCGACGAGCGAACCAACCTGAGAGGCCGCGACAAGGTGGGCGGCTGGTTCGTGCGGGCCGGCGACGGGTTCCGGATGTACACCAATGACAGCCGCAACATGGGCGCCAGCTACATCGCCGACGTGACCGTCATGCGCTCCGGCGCGCCCGCCATGCACGTGGAAGCCAACTTCCGGGTCGAGGGCGGCGAGATCGTCAGCCTCTTCCTGCAGCCGATGTGAGGCGGGCCGGTGGACGGCGACATCCGTGCGGCTCACGGGTCGGTCCACTGGCAGGCCGATGACCACGGCCTGCGCCTGGAGGTGGCCGGGCGGCGGTTGAGGTGGACCTGGGTCCAGGTCCAGGGGGCGGGACTGGGGCTCCACCCGAATTTCCGGCGCCCGAACGACCTGCCGCAGCCGGCGGAGACCCTGCTGCCCGGCATCGGCCGCCTGGCCGACCTCAGCAACGAGCTGGCCCAGACCCACCGAGCGCTGGTCGTCGCACACGGCGATCCCGGCCGCCGGCGGCGCGCGTTCCAGGTCTTCCTCCCGCTGCAGGATCCCGGCACGCAGGCGCTGGCCGCCGCGATCCGGCGCGGCATCGGGTCGGGCTGGGTGGACGGCGAGCACGAGCTGCTGGAGCTCCGTCGCCGCCTGGGGGTGAGCTACCCGGGCTGGTTCGGGCCGGTGGGCTTCGCCGCCTTCTTCGTGGTGGGGATGGCCCTGCTGCTGCCAGCCATGGCCGGCTTCGTGGCGATCGCCATGGCGCTCGACGAGGGCCGGCCGGAGAACATCGGCCAGATCCATCCCATCTCGTGGGTGGCCATGGTGGCCTGGATCGTCTTCGTGGGGTGGGTGCTGATCCGCCTCGGTCGCCTGCGCCGTCGGCCGTAAGCCTCCGCTTCGGACACGCAGCTAGTCGTCGCCGCCGCGACCGCGCCCGCGGCCCTTGCCCTTGCGCTCGTCGTCGTCCTCGTCCTCCTGGGCCTGCTGCGCGGCGCAGCCCTCCGCCAGGCGGTCGACCAGCTGCCGGGCGGCGGACGGCTCCAGGCTGGCCAGCTGGGTAGCCGGCAGCGGCTCGTCGCAGGCGGCCGCGTAGCCATCCAGCAGCGGCGTGAGCCAGTCGGCCGTCGGCTCCGGCGTGGGCGCCACGGATGGAGCGGCGGCGACACCGCGGCCGTCCCAGGCGCCCATCGCCGCCAGGACCGCGACCGAGGCCAGCACCAGGGCGGCGACCGCGCCCGCCAGCGCCACCC
>JBOGSY010000254.1:0-3325 GCA_050691915.1 Candidatus Limnocylindria bacterium
GCGTCGACGAGATCGAGCGAGCGAAGCCCGGCATCGATCCGCGAGCGCCGTACCAGCGCCGCGTCTACCCGCTGCTCGACCTCGGCCTACGGCGCTCCGACTGCCAGCGCGTCATCGCCGACGCTGGGCTGCCGGTCCCGCCGCGCTCCGCGTGCTGGTTCTGCCTTATCTGGAATCTGGCACTCCTAGCTTGCGCCGCCATGATTCCTGTCCCTTGGGAGAAGTTCCCGCTGGTCGCCGCGCACGAGCACGCCCGCCGGTGGTTGCAGTTCACGGCCAACATCGGCCGAGCGCCGAACACGGTGCTGGCGTACGGGTGGGCTCTGGAGGACCACCTGCGGTTCTGCGCTCTGGTGGGCGCTGACCCGATGAAGCTGGGCGCCGATCTGGTGGCTGCCTGGATCGGGGATCTGTTCGAGCGCCCGAATCCGCGGTCACCTCGTCTGGTGCACATGGCGTCGGGGGCGGGGTTGGCCAATGCCACGATCCAGCAGCGGGTGGTCGCGGTCCGGTCGTTCTACGAGTTCCTGGTCGAGGACGGCCTGCGGGAGCTCAACCCCGTGCGCCGGGGCCAGTCCGGTAGGAGTGGCCGGCGAGCCAAGCAGGGCCTGGTCCGCCGGCTGGAGACGGCGCCGTGGATCCCGAACGAGTGGGACTGGCGTCGCATCCTGGAGGCGGCGCTGTTGGAGCCGCTACGGAATCGGCTGATGGTCGGGCTGGCCTATGACGGGGCGCTGCGCCGCGAGGAGCTCGCCGGCCTTGAGGTAGGGGACTTCGAGCCGGCCTACTCGTTGATCCATCTGCGGGCGGAGACGACCAAGTCCAAGCGGGCGCGGGAGGTGACCTTCGGGGCGGCGACGTCTCGGCTGTTCGTGGCCTACCTGCCTGAGCGTCAGGGGCTGGTCGGCCGCCGGGACGGGGCGCTGCTGATCAGCTGTTCCCGCCGCAACCGTGGCGCAGCGTTGGGGTCGGCGAGCTGGTCGAAGATTGTGCACAGGGTTGGTGAGCGGGCCGGTGTTCCCCGGCTGACCACCCACACCTTCCGGCATCTCCGCCTAACGGATCTGGCCCGGGCGGACTGGACCATCGACCAGATCGCCCAGTACGCGGGGCACCGGGACCTGTCCACGACGCTGCGCTACATCCACCTCTCCGGCCGGGAGCTGGCCGCCCGGTTCCACCGGGCCACCACCTCGATCCACACCGAGCGGGAACGCCTACTCGCGACGTTGGCGGAGGGCAGCCAATGAGCACGGACCCTTGGCTGAACCGGCCTTGGGAGGCCACCGCCGGCCTGTGCCCCGAGCTGACCGAGGCTGAGCGGGCAGTCCTGGAGCGGCTGTCGAACCACCTTCACCCCAGCGCCCGAGCCGCGCTCGACCGTCTGGCGGGACCGATCGACGAGGCAGCCGCCACCTGGAACCCCAAGCTGGCGACCAACGCCCGCAACTTCGTGCTGGCCGAGGTACACCGCCGCCAGGCCGCCTACTGGGACTGGGACCAGGACGCGTGGCTCGATCTGCTAGGCCGATCGGAGCCGGCGGCCACCAACGCGAAGTTCCACATCGTCGGGCTGGCCTACCTGCTCGGTGGCCACCACCGGCTCCATCACCCTGCGGGGATCTGGAACCTCGGCCGCTTCGCCGCCCTGGTCTTCGGACCCGACGCCGTCGACCCCGCCGTCCAGGACGTCCTCGCGACCCTCAGGACCTGGCACGCCGGCGAGCACAACCTGTTCGACAAGGTCCGCGCCGCCACCACCGACGCGCTGCTGTCCAGCGGCAGCCCCCGACTGGAAGACATCACCGAAGACGCCCTGCTCGCCGTGCTCAACGACCACCGCGGCGGGCGAGTATCCAACCGGCGAGGCGGCATCACCAAGCTCTCCCGGGTCCTCGCGCATCGGGGCATCATCGCCGAACCGCTGAGCCCTAATCGCGTCCTGCGTGGTCCCCGGCCAGCGACCCTGGCCGACGTCCCCGCCGAGTGGGTCGAATGGGCCGAACGGTGGCGGAAGCTGGCACCCCAGGAACCCACCACGGTCCGCGTGATGTTCACCGTCGTGCTGATCGCCGGACGGTGGGCCGCCGACAAGCACCCAGACGCCATCACGCCGGACCGCTGGAGTCGGGACATGGCCGCCGAGTACGTGGCCGACACCATGACCGCCACGGTCGGACAGTGGGCCGGGCACAACACCAACCGCATCCGATATGGCCAGCCCCTGAGCGTCTCGGGGCAGGCCAACCGGATCGACGCCCTGCGCGGGTTCTTCTGCAACCTGATCGACTGGGAATGGATCAAACCCCGATTCGACCCCCGGCGGGTCCTGAGCCTCCCCCTGTCCCGCCGGGCGCTGATCGGCCCCAACCCTCGGATCATCGACGACGCCTCGTGGGCCAAGTTGATGGCGGCCGGCCTCACCCTGGAAGCCGAGGACCTCAAGATCCACGGCACCCCCGCCGCCAAGGCCGCCGGCCGGGCGGATAGCTACTACCCGATCGAGATGATGCGCGCCCTGGTCGGGGTGTGGCTATTCGCCGGATGCCGCATCGACGAGATCCGCCGCCTCGAACTCGGCTGCATCACCTGGGACAAGGCCGCCGACGACCAGACCGGGGAGACCTACCGGATCTGCCTGCTGCGGGTCCCGGCCAACAAGACCTCTGGCGAGTTCACCAAGCCGGTCGACCCGCTCGTCGGTGAGCTGATCGAAGCGTGGCAGGCGGTTCGCCCACCCCAACCGGACATCGAGGACCGCAAGACCCGCCAACGGCGCCAGCACCTGTTCTGCCACCGCGGCCAGCTCATCGGACTCGCGTACCTCAACGCCAAGGTCATCCCGGTGCTCTGTGCCAAGGCCGGCATCCCCGAAGCCGACTCCCGGGGCGCCCTGACCAGCCACCGGGCCCGGGCCACGATCGCCACCCAGCTTCTCAACGCACGCGAACCCTTGTCGCTGGCAGACCTGCAGCAGTGGTTGGGCCACAAGCACGCCTCCAGCACCCGCCATTACGCCGCCATCCTGCAACGCACCCTGGCCGGCGCCTACAAGCGGGCCGACTACTTCGCCCGCAACGTCCGCACCATCCAGGTCCTCATCGACCGCGAGACCATCCTCTCCGGCGCTGCCGCTGGCGGCGGGGAGCCCTGGAAGTTCTACGACCTGGGCGACGGCTACTGCAGCTACGACTTCTTCGCCAAGTGCCCCCACCGGCTCGCCTGCGCCCGCTGCCCCTTCTACGTCCCCAAGGACTCCACCAAGGGCCAACTCCTGGCTGTTCGCGACGGCATCGACCAGATGCTCGAACAGCTCGACCTCACC
>JBOGSY010000255.1:0-3289 GCA_050691915.1 Candidatus Limnocylindria bacterium
CTTCCGGCTGGTGCTGCCGCTGGCGGTGCCGGCGATCGCGTCCATGGCCATCTTCCAGTTCATGTGGGTCTGGAACGACCTGCTGGTGGCGCTGATCATCCTGGGCGGCACGCCGGACGTTGCGCCGCTGCCGGTGCAGATCGCCTCGCTGGTGAATTCGCTGGGCCAGGGATGGCACCTGCTCACCGCGGCGGCCTTCATCAGCATGATCCTGCCGCTGGTCGTCTTCTTCGGGCTCCAGCGCTACTTCGTGCGCGGCATCATGGGCGGGTCCGTCAAGGGCTGAGTCCTCCGGCAGCGCCCGCGTCGCGGAAAGGCCGCCCTGGCCATCCCGCGGGCCGGCCATCGCTGCCTCAGGCCAGCCGGCTGAGGATCGCCTCCCGGTTGAAGGCCCACGAGCCAAGCACCAGGGCCACGCCGATCAGCCCGGCCACGATGAAGTCGCCGATGACCACCTGGTCCATGGTGAAGGTCGGCTGCCCGCCGAAGAACTGGGCGACGGCGACCGCGATGATGGGGATGACCACGAAGCCGCCGATCTGCTGGGCGGTGCGCGGGTCGTTGACGCGGCTGCTCACCACGATCCCCAGCAGGACGCTGAAGAGGCAGATCAAGGGGACCAGGCTGACCATGGCCAGCAGCCATACCTCGCTGAACACGAAGCGGGCCAGGCGCGGGTCGGCGATGGAGCTGTTGATCACGCCGTACAGCCAGTACACCGTCCAGGTGGCGGTGATCGCCGGAAGGGCCGCCGCCAGGGTCTTGCCGGCCAGCAGCTCGGGGACCTCGAGCGGGGTGGCCAGCTGCGGCTCCAGCGAGCGGGCCACCTTCTCGCCGATCACCGACTGGGTGGCGATGGCCATGGGCACCATGGCCGGAATGAGCAGGAAGTAAGCCATGAAGTTGGTCACGATGAAGGCCTGTGCCGCGACCTTCGGCTCCACGCCCGGGAAGGCATCCAGGTAGTCGCGGATCTGGCCCATCTGGTTCGGATCCAGGTCGTTGACCTGGATGAAGGCGACGATCCCGGTCGGGATGGCCGCGAAGATGAGCGCAGGCAGCGCCACCGCTCCGAGCAGCAGCCGGTTGCTGATCAGGTCGCGCCACTCCTTGGCGAAGACCGCCCACACGTAGCCGGGACGCATCAGGCCACCTCCTGGACCGATGCGGGCGCGTCGCGCTCACCGACCTCGCCGACCAGGCGCAGGTAGACGTCCTCGAGGGTCGCCGCCTCCTCCCGGACCGACGCGATTCGCGCGCCGGCGCTCACCAGCGCGGCCACCAGGTCCGGCGTCTCTCGCGCGGGGTCGCCCACCTCCACCAGGAGCGAGCCGTCGTGTGGGTGCGCCCCCAGCACATAGCCCAGGCCGGCCAGCAGGTCCAGGAAGGACTCCGGCCCACGCGCCCCGTTGAGCTCCACCCTCACCGTGGCGTGGCGTCCGTCGCGCCGCAGAGCGGCCGGGGTGTCGACCCGCAGCAGCCCGCCACGCATGATCCCGATTCGATCGCAGAGGCGCTCCGCCTCGTCCAGGTTGTGGGTGCAGACGACGATGCTGCGGCCGAGCTCCTTCAGCGTGGCCACGAAGTCGCGGACGGTCTTGGCGGCGGACGGATCCAGCCCAGTCGTGGGCTCGTCCAGGTAGATCACCTCCGGCTCGTGCAGCAAGGCGCGGGCGACCGCGATCTTCTGGCGCATGCCCTTGCTGAAGCCGCCCACCCGGCGGTCGGCATGGTCGGTCATGTCCACCACGCCCAGGTACCGGTCGACGCTGCGCCGCAGCTCGCCGCCGCGCAGGCCGTACAGGCGCCCGTAGAAGGCCAGGTTCTGGCGAGCCGTCAGCTTGTCGTGCAGCCCGGGCGCCTCGGTCAGGATGCCGGTGATGGCCCGGATGCGCTGCGAGCCCGCGCCCAGGGTGTGGCCGTTGATCGTGGCGGTCCCGTCGGTGGGCGCGATCAGCCCGGCCAGCATCCGGACCGTGGTCGTCTTCCCCGCCCCGTTCGGGCCGAGCAGCCCGAAGATCTCGCCATCGGCCACGGTGAAGGTCATGTCGTGAACCGCCACCAGGCGGCCGAACTCCTTGCGCAGCCGCTCGACAACGATCATGGGTTGATGCTAGCCGGACTGCGCGAGTCCCGCGTCCCCTACCATCGGTCCATGGAGGAACGAACGATCGCGACCCGGCGCCCGTTCGCGGGCAGGCTGATCTCGGTGCGGGTGGACGAGGTTGCGCTGCCGAGCGGCCGGACCGCCACGCGCGAGGTGGTAGAGCATCCCGGGGCGGTGGCGATCCTGGCCTGGGACGGCGAGCGGCTGGCGCTGGTGCGGCAGTGGCGCCAGGCGGTGGGCGGCGAGCTGCTGGAAATCCCCGCCGGGACGTTGGAGCCCGGCGAGCAGCCCCTCGCCACGGCCCGCCGTGAGCTGGGCGAGGAGTGCGGGGTCTCGGCTGCCGCGTGGGAGGCTGGCCCCTCGTTCTTCACCGCACCCGGGTTCTGCACGGAGCGCCTCAGCCTGTTCCTGGCCACCGGCCTGGCGCCGGTGGACACAGCCACGCCCGACGACGAGGAGCTGGAGCTGTCGTGGGTGACGCTGGCCGAGGCTCTGGCCGCGGTCGAGGGCAGTCGGATCGCCGACGCCAAGTCGATTGCCGGCGTCCTATGGCTGGCACGTCGCCTCGAGCGCCCGGCGTAGGGCTTGCTTCCGGGCTGGGACCCGAGGGCAGTGCGCAGCAGCCCGCTCAACGGCGCGGCCACGGCGTCCTAGGCGGCTTCCAGGCGACGCAGGGCCCGACGGTAGTCCTCGTTGTCCGGCTTCAGAAAGACCGCCATGCGCAGGTGGCGACCGGCCGCGCCGGCATCTCCCAGGCGGGCCCGCGCCAGGCCAAGGCCGAAGTGCGCATAGTCGGCCAGCGGGTCGGCATCGACGATCTGCTGGAAGCGCTCGGCGGCGCGGGCGTGGTCGCCCTGGTTGAAGTACGCGCGGCCCAGGGCCTCGAGGATGGAGGCCTTGCCGGGCTCGAGCGCCAGGCAGCGTTCCAGCAGGACGGCGGCGGCGCCCGGGTGATGCTCGGTCAGCAGCCTGGATCCGCGCCGAAACAGCCCATATGCCGTCTCACGCTCGTCGGGATCCATCGGTCGGCGGGCTCAGGCGTGCAGGTCGATCCGCTCGAGCCGCGGGTTCTCGGTGCGCCCCGGGATGCGACCCCGCTTGGCGATGGGCCGCCCGTCGATCTCCTTCAGGTCGCCGGTGAAGTCGATGGGGCTGGCGTCCGAGATCGCCGAGCCCACCGCG
>JBOGSY010000256.1:0-3267 GCA_050691915.1 Candidatus Limnocylindria bacterium
TTCCACGAGGGCAGCACCGGCGCGCTGTCGCTGCGGGCACTGCCGGTCATCGGGGTCGTGACCGTCCTGATCTGGCTGCTCGAGGGCGCGCGGCTCTACTTCGTCATCCGCGCCCTGAACCTGCCCGACGTGCCGCTGGGGATCAGCGCCTCGGTCTTCGTGGCGCTGGCGGCGGCGCTGCTGACCGCCGTCCCGCTGACGCCGGCCGGGGTCGGCTTCGTGGAGGCTGGCATCGCCGGAGCGCTGCTGATCTACGGCGTGGGGGGCGACTCGGCGGCGGCGGTGGCCCTCACCGACCGTGGCATCAGCATCCTGACCGTGATCGTGCTGGGCGGCGCCCTGTACCTGGTCAGCGGCAAGGTCCGCACCGCGCACGGTCGCAGGATCAACGGCGTGCTCACCCCCACCCCGGACCCCACCCCGAACCCAGCCCCGGACCCAGCCCCGGAGGCGCTCCCCGACGCGCCGACCGACCCACCGGACGACTCACCGGACCGCTGAGCGGGGCCCCTTCGCGGAGGCAGGGGACGTGCAGCCGCCACTGCATCGGTACCTTTGGGTCATTGAGCGTCCGGAGGCCCGCTGCGATCCTGCGGTTGCTCGTACGCACCACCCCGGAGCCCATCCGGAGCGGCCCGAACGGCGCATGAGAACCGAGGGGCGCATGACCCTCCAGACGCCGCGATCCTTCAACAGCTGGCTCCGAGGCCAGCTGAAGGAAAAGAAGATGAGCCAGCGCCAGCTGGCGCTGCAGTCGGGGGTGGATCACTCCACGATCTCGCGGCTCATCAAAGGCGATCGCATGCCGTCGCTGGGCACCGCGACGAAGCTGGCCCGTGGCCTGCGCGAGATTCACGAGGAGACTGAAGGGCCGGCCTACTTCGCCTCGCTGGCGGCGCGCCAGCCGCTGCCCACCGCGCGGGTCGAGTACGCGCTGCGCGGCGACGACGCGCTCAGCGAGGGCGACGTTCGCGAGCTGATGCAGAGCTACATCGCCACCCGCAACCGCCGCCTGCGCGACAACGGTCCCGGCGGCAACGGGCCCAACGGCGGCAACGGAGCGGAATCAGACTCGTACGGACTGGCTGGCGTCAGGCGCGGCTGACCCTGCGCGACGCCACGCGCGGCGTCACGTGCGGCCCCACGCGCGAGGCTACGCGCGCGGACCCTGGCGCCACCCTGGTGGAGCGACGATGCAGCCGAAACGCCTTGGGTGGCAGGACCGGCAGCGACCCTGCCCCGTGGTACAGCAGCCAGGTCCGCCGCAGGTTGACCGCGTCGTAGCCCTCGTCCTCGCCCGGGGTCTCCAGCATGAAGGCCGTCCCCTGCGCCAGCCGCGGATCGGTCAGCAGCGCGCCAAGGCCCTCGGGACCGATGCGTCCGGCCCCCACGTGCTCGTGCCGATCCGTCCGCGAGCCGAGCTCCGAGCGCGAGTCGTTCAGGTGGACCAGCCGGAGCCGATCGAGACCAATGAGCCCCGCGAACCGGTCCAGCACGGCGCCGGCCCCCTCCGCGCTGGACAGGTCGTAGCCGGCGCCCCACAGGTGGGCCGTGTCCAGGCAGAAGGCCAGGCGCTCGTCCGCTTCGGGGCCGATGCCCTCCAGGATGGCGGCCAGCTCCTCGATGGTCGAGCCCAGGTTGTCCCCGCCGCCGGCCGAGTTCTCGAGGACCAGGGTCGTCTCCACCGGGCTCTCGGCCAGGATGGCCCTGGCGCTGTCGGTGAGCCGCCGCAGGCCGGCCTGGCGCCCGAGGCCGCGGTGCGAGCCGATGTGGGTGTTGACCAGGTGGGCTCCGTAGGCGGGGGCGCGCTGCATCTCGTGGATGAGGCCGGCCCGGGACTGTGAGGCGAACGGCTCCGCCGAGCCGGCCAGGTTGATGAGGTAGCTGGCGTGGATCGCGACCGGCGAGATTGCGTGCTGGCGGCAGTAGGCCACGAAGGCGGGGGCATCGGCCGGCGGCTCCCCTCGCCGGCGCCAGGCCGTGGGGTTGTCGCTGAAGATCTGGAGCGCGGTGGCGCCGATCTGCCGGGCGCGCCGCGCGGCCTTGAGCAGCCCGTGACCCACGCCCAGATGGACCCCGATCCGCGGGGCCTCCTCCGGCCAGGTCAGCCGACGGCGGGGCTCCGGCCGTGCTACGGTGCGGGCCATGACCGATCCCGCGGAGCCGGCCTCGCGGCCCGAACCCCAGGGGGACGTGGAGCCCGGCGCTGAGCCCGGGGAGGCGGCGGACCTGCTGACCGTCGGGTTGCTGGTCTTCTTCGTCTCCGTCCTGCTGGTCGTGGCGGCGCTGCTGGTCCTGCCGGTGGTCCTGGGCTGACCCCGATCCGCGCGCGGCGCGGCCCGGGCCGGCCGCTCAGCGGGCCCCTCCGACCACCGGCTCGATGAGGCCGTAGGTCCCATCCCGGCGCCGATAGACGACGCAGATCCGCTGGCTCTCGGCGTTGAGGAAGACGAAGAAGGCGTGGCCGAGCTCCTCCATCCGGCCGATCGCGTCCTCCTCGAACATGGGAACCATGTCGAAGCGCTTGATGCGGACGACCGATGGTGCCATCCACGCGTCCGGCTCATCGTCGGTTGCCACGCTGCCCACCGCCTCGCGGGCCAGGATCTCCTGCGCCTCGTCCGCGTCGCGCAGGTGCACGCGCCGCGGCTTCTCTTTGGCACGCACCATCTGCCGTTCCAGCTTGTCGAGCAGCGTGTCGATGGCCGCCATGGGCGTGGCACCGGCCGAGACCGACCGGACCACGCTGCCGTTGGTGACCAGGGTCACCTCCGCCACGTGCGACGCGTCGTTCGCGTGCGAGGCATGTGCGATCAGCTCCACGGTCGCCTCGGCGTCCGGGTGGGCGATCCGGTCGAGCCGGCGCAGCTTGCGGTCGATCTGGGTCCGCAGCCGCTCGCCGAGCTCGAGGTTCCGGGCCTTGACCGTCGTCCTCACTGGCGTGTCCTCTCGCTGCGGTGGGGCTCCCTAAGGTAGCACCACCGCCGGGCGGCGACGCCGTCAGACCTCGCGCGCGATGGCGAAGCCGAGCACCCGCTGGCTGCCAGCGGCGCGCAGCACGGCGGCGCAGGCCTCCAGCGTGGCGCCGGTGGTCAGGATGTCGTCGACCAGGATCGCGACCGGCGGTGCACGGGCACCCGGGGCCGTCCCGAAGGCGTCGCGCAGGTTCTTGAGACGTCCCGACCGGTCCAGGCGGTGCTGCTGGGTCGTCGGCCGCCGGCGCTGCAGGATGTCGACCCGCGGCAGGCCCAGCCGAGCGCCCAGGGA
>JBOGSY010000257.1:0-3265 GCA_050691915.1 Candidatus Limnocylindria bacterium
CCCTCCGCCACCATTGCCATCATCTCGTGCAGCTGCGGCAGGTCATGGGCGATGAACTTGAGCTCGAGGTGCTCCGCGCCCGCCGCCCGGTAGGCCGCACAGCGCTCGAGGAAGCCGTCCACGTCGCCGACGATGCAGACCTCCAGGCCGGCCTCGAGCGTCGTGAACTTGCCCTCCAGCGAGCGCCGCGCGATGGCGATGGCCTCCTCCCGCGTGGCCGCCACGCAGACGTAGGTCTCGTACCCCGTGCCCAGATCATCCGGCGAGCGACCCTCCTCGGCTGCGTAGGCGGCCAGCTGCCGGACGAACCCGCCGTACGCCTCCAGGCTCTGGTACACGGTCATCCAGCCGTCGGCGAAGCGCGCCGCCCGGCGCAGCCCCGGCTCGGACGAGCCGGTGACCCACATCCGTAGGCCATCCGGCCGGGGCAGGAAGGTCCCGTCGGCGAACGAGATGGCGTCACCGTGGTATGAGACCGGCTGATCGCCGCGCAGGATGGCGCGCAGGACGGCCAGGTACTCGTTCGAGAGCCGGCCCCGCCGCCCGAACGGCACGCCCATCACCTCGAAGTCGCCGCGGATGGCACCGATGGCCATCGCCACCACCAGGCGCGACCCACCCAGCTGGTCGATGGTGGCGAGCTGCTTGGCCAGGATCCGGGGGTCACGCAGCGGGACGACCAGGCCGGCGATGCCGATTCCGATCCGCCGCAGGCGGCCGGCCAGCAGGGCGCTGCTGGTGATGCTCTCGAAGAAGTTCGGGTCCTGGTCGGCGCAGGCCTCCAGCGACCCGGTGGCAAAGTGGGTCAGCTTGTCCCGCGGCCACGACACGTGGTCGTGGACCCACACCCGGTCATAGCCCAGGCGCTCCGCCAGCTCCCCGGCCTCCAGCATCGCGGCCGGCGTGGCGAAGGGTCCCGAATTGGGGAGCCGGACGCCCAAGGTGGGCAGGTCAGCTCGCAATCCAGGCCACCTCCGCTCCGGTCGCTACGCTGCCGAAGAGCATCTTGCGCAGGATGAAGCCGTCGACCGGTGCGCGGAGGGTCTCCGCCGGGTCGCCGAAGACGTCAACGATGTCGGCGATCGGCTCACCGGCGCGGACGTCCTGGGCCAGCTCGGACGACCACCGCAGCCCACCACCCTGGCCGGCGTGGACGAGGGTGATGGTCCGGAACTCGCGCGGCGGGGCGGTGGCGTCCACCTCGCCGGCCTCGATGCCCAGATGGCGCAGGACGTTGTGCACGCCGCGCACGCCGATCGGCACGAAGTCGGCGGTGACCCGCCGGGACTCCCCCATCTCGGCCGAGATGGACGCGATGCCGGCCGCATCGGCCTGGCTTCGAAGGCTGCGGGCCATGTCGCTGGTGCCCAGCTTCTGGCCGCGGCCCTTGTAGTACAGGAACGGGGTCCCGAACGCGCGGCCGGCTCCCTCCCGCATGGCGAGCGTGCCGGTGCTGTCGTCGTCGGGGTCGATGTACACGAACGGGGCGATGGTGCAGCCGTCCAGCGCCGAGTGGAGGTCCAGCGTCAGGTCGGCCTGGCTGACGAATTCGCGGAACAGGATGTGGACGATGCGCTCGGTCATCAGCCCCGCCGCGGAACCCGGAAAGACGCGGTTGGCGTCAAGCGGTCCGCGCTCTTCGGTCACCGAACCTCGGGTGCGTGAGCGGTGCGCGGGCGGGTTCGCCAGCGGGACCGACACGACCGCCCCGGACATCTGTGCCGGATCCAGCTGCGCCAGCACGCGCCGACAGATCTCGATGCCGGTCATCTCGTCGCCGTGCAGCCCGGCCTGCAGATAGAGGGTCGGTCCCGGCCGCACTCCACGGACGACGGCCACCGGCAGCTCCATGGGCGCACCGTCGGCGTAGGCGCCGATGGCGACGCGCTCGAGGCGGCGTGAACCGGGCTCAGCTTCCAGGCCGAGGAAGGTCATGGGTCCACCAACACGGGGCTGCCATTTAGTATACCGATGTACACGATGAGTGAGGACGCCGAAACGCCATGACCGATCCCACCCTCCCGGACGAGCCCGTCGGCGCGGACGGCCTCGACGACGCCTGGGCCTATGCCAGGGACTACTACCAGAATCCGGAGGTCATCGCCGACTTCGAGCTCCTGGCCCGATACCGCCCCGAGGTCTTCGGTGGCTACATCACGCTCCGGCAGGCCGCCTTCAACCGGGGACCGGACGCCGCGCTGACGCCGCGCGAGAAGGAGCTCGTCATCCTGGCCATCGAGATCGCCCGAACCAAGGTCAACCCTCCGCCGGTCGGCCACGCCCGGCGCGCCATCGAGGCCGGGGCGACGCCCGCAGACGTGGCCGAGGTGGCCTCGCTGTGCATCATGATCGCCGGCATGCTGACGTACCAGGAGTCCGGCCGCTTCGCGCTCCGCGCGGCCGAGGAGCGCCACGCCGCCATGCCCGCGGAGCCGTCCGAGGGCTAGCTGCGGGCCCCTGCCGGGACCGACCCGGCCGCCAGCGGGAACGCCTCGTCCAGCTGGGCGAGCAGCTCCTCCAGGCTGATGACATCGGCGAACTTGCTGTTCATGTCGAACAGGTTGACCCGGTGGCTGGTGATGAAGCGGTCGAAGACGCATTCGTACGGGATGGTGATGCTGAAGTTGAGGCTGAAGGCGTCGTAGACCGATGCCCGCACGCAGCCACTGGTGGTCGTCCCGGCAACCAGCAGGTGATCGACCCCGTACATCTGGAGATGGCTGAACAGGGGTGTGCCGAAGAAGACGCTCGGCTTCGTCTTCTCGATGATCAGCTCGCCGGGAAGCGGAGCGATCTCATCCGGATACTCGTGACCCTCGACCGCCGTCTCGCCGGACTCCTTGCCCACCCGGCTGTTCTTGCGACGCCGCGCTCCGCGCAGCTCGGGCGGCAGGATGCTCGCCCGGGTGTAGATGACCGGGAAGCCCCTGGCCCGGCCGGCCGCCAGCAGGCGCTGGATGTGGGGAATCGCCTGCCAGGCGTACGGGCCACACGACTGGCGGAAGCGGCTCACCGATGCCAGGTGCTCCTCACCGGGGTATCCGCAGAAGGCCCGGACCGGGTCGATGATCAGGACGGCGGGCCGCTGCCCCACGCCCGCGCGGGCTCCGTAGCCGCCGGCGCCCCAGATGGCGAGCTCATTGGGCCCGTACAGGCCGTCCCAGGGCCGTGCGGCTGGCGGCGCGCCATCCTGCTGGCTCATGGCAGTGGCGGGCTTGCGGCCGGGGAGCTGCTCGAGCCACCCGGCCGCAGCCGTCCTCAGTAC
>JBOGSY010000258.1:0-3258 GCA_050691915.1 Candidatus Limnocylindria bacterium
TTGCTAATGCCGATGATCTGATCATGGGCTACGTACCCCGCATAGGCCTGGCCGAAGAACGGCAGGGCGTGGTGCTCGCATAGCGCGAAGAATGGGATCGGGCCCTCCACGATCTGGGCCAGCTCGCAGCTGGCGTCGCCGTGGCACTCGGTCGGAAAGACGGTCACAAGCTTGGGATCGCCGTCGTAACCGTCGGTGGCATCGATGAGGGCCGCAGGAAGCGCCTGGGCGTCTCGGTGGTGCCTGGCTGGTTCAGATCCATCCCAAGCGAGCCGAGGATCTCGCTCAGGTAACCCTCGAACCGTTCCCGCTGCTGGGGTCGATGGCACGGACCTGCTCGGCCAGCCACGCGGGATGAGCCGCTGCAGCTGAGCCGTTGGTGGGTTAATGAGTCAAGGTCATGTCGTCCTCGGGGGCGCGGCAGATGACGGGCGGCGCGCACAGCTCGCGCCGCCCGTTGGGCTGATCGTTACCGGCTGAAGGCGCCGGGAAACTGGGCGATGATCCCGTCGCTCAACATGTCGGCCATGTGGAGGATCTGGACGTGGATCTCGTCGTAGGCGGCGACGTCGGCTGCGTAGTCGCCCTGAAGCCGGGCGACCGCCTCAGCCAGGGTCAGGTCGAGGTGGTCGGCCATCATGGCCTGCATCTCCGCGCGATCCCAGTTGCGGGGGTTCGCATCGGCCAGGAAGGCTCCGATCTCGGCGCCGTTGGCGTACCACGCCTCGTGGGCCGCCTCGAACCCGACGCCGGTCTTCGCCGCCACGAGCAGGTCGGCAGCGCCGACGATGTGCTCGCGCAGGAGAGCGGTCAGCGCGTCGCCGGCGGCCTCGCCGTAGAAGGGCTTGATGGCGTCGCCGATGTCGTCCTGATTCTGCAGCAGCCGCTCGACCGCGAACGACTGGTCGGGCCGATCGTCGACGATGCTGATGATTGCCATGCGGGTCCACACGATGTGGTCCTCCCACAGGACGCGCATCGCATCGTGGAAGGTCGCACGGCTCGTGCGTGAGGACGCCGACACGGTGTCGTGGTTGTGCGCGCTGGGCGCGAGCGCGATGACGACGCCGGTCAGCGCGAGCGCCAGGGCGGCCACGAGCGTGAGGCGCGCGAAGGGCCGGAGTGCGAGGGTGCGGATCATTAGTGGATTCCTCTCTGGGGCGGGTAGCCGTCAGCGCTCGCTGACGACGACCACACCGCTCATGTCGTTGGGGTGGAAGGAGCAGTCGTAGCGGTGCTGGCCGGGGCCGGTGAACGTGAAGCTGACGCTCTGCCCAGGCGGCAGGTCGAGCAGCTCCCCGCCGTCATCGAGAAGGCGGACGTTGTGGGTGAAGTTGTCGTTGTTCGTCCAAGTCACCGTCGTGCCGTTGGGCACCGTGATGGCGGCCGGCTCGAACTTGTACGAGGGCGGCAGGTCGACCTGGTTGGTCGCCACCGGCTCCGCCGCTGCCTGGGGGCCGCACGCCGTCAGCAGCAGACCCGCACCGAGCAGCGGTCCGACGATCCAGGGAAGACGACGGTTCATCAGGCTCGCCCTTCGCTGGTGCGCAGGCCTGCCATCACGCCGCGGGTCGCTGCCGCGAAGATCAGGACGAAGGCCGCCAGGTCGAGGACCTCGCTGATCGTGTGCGCGAATAGAAACACCGTCCAGTCGAGGTGGTAGGTCATGTAGCTGATCTCGGCCAGGGCGAAGAGGCTGAACCCCCAGCCCAGCAGGCCGGCGTCGGCGTTGAAGCTGCGCCAGGCGAAATAGGCGCCGATGGCGAAGGCGGTCAGGTGGATCAGCAGGAACACCGGGGCCGGGATGAGGTTGACGAAGTCACCGATGGGCATTGGGGTCGAGACCTCCAGGGTTGGCCGCCGCGCGGCGGAGTTGGCGACGCGCGCCATGGCTGACGACGCCCGCCAGGACGAAGACCATGCCGACGACGCCGAGCAGGTGGGCCACATGCTCCGGGCCGAGGCCGTGGTGTCCGGCGTGCTCGCCGGCCGTCAGGTGAACGATCACGTCCATCGCGCCAGCCACCACCATCAGCGCCAGTCCAGCTCGGCTTACCGCGGGCAGTTCGCGGTCCTCCGCCGCGACTTGTGCCAGGTTGTCTATCGTCAGCATGCGCTAGTGATACACGCGACCCAGCGGCATGTCAAGTCTATTGACAGCGACACCTTGTGATACACTGCGCGACATGAGCCGCGACGAGACGATCGGGGCGATCAGCCTGCTCGACGAGCCGGAGCGCCGTCGCCTGTACGACTGGGTCGCGAGCCAGCGCCGGCGGGTCGGGCGCGAGGAGGCCGCCAAGGCACTCGGGATGACCCGGGCGTTGGCCGCGTTCCACCTCGACAAGCTGGCCGACGCTGGGCTCCTTGAGACCGGCTATGCGCGCTTGAGCGGCAAGGTCGGCCCGGGAGCGGGCCGGCCGGCGCGCGTCTACTGGCGGGCGGATCGCGACTTCAGCGTCAGCGTTCCAGGGCGCGAGTACGAGCGGGCGGCGGAGCTGTTCGCGTCGGCGCTGGAGGAGATGGGTGGTGCGCCCGTGCCGACGCCCCTCCGGACCGCAGCCGGGGCCATGGGAGAGCAGCTGGGTCGGGATGCGCGCCCGCGCGCCGGGCGGCGCCGGCTCCTGGCGGCCCTCGAGGCCGGGGGTTACGAGCCCCAGACAGACGCGGACGGCACGATCCGCCTGCGCAATTGCCCGTTCCACGCGCTGGTCGAGGAGCACCGCCCCCTCGTGTGCGGGACGAACCTGGCGCTGGCCGAGGGCATCAGACGTGGCGCGGGGGCGACCGACCTGCGTCCTCTGCTTGACCCACAGCCCGGGTACTGCTGCGTCGCATTCCTGCCCGATGCGAGCCCTGTGCGCGGTGAGGGGCTCGATCGGAGCTCCGCCGAGGAAGCCTAGGGAGACTGAGTCAGTGTTCGTAAGAATCGGCACAGCGGCCGATGTCGCCGAAGATCGTGAGCGAGGTGCTCGGCCACAAGGAGGTGGCCATCACCCTCGACCGCTACAGCCACGCCCTGCCGACCCTGCACACCAAGGCGATGGCCCGCCTCGACGCGCTCCTCGGGCGCCGCGGCGCGGCGCGGACCGGCGGTCATAAGGGCTCCAATAAGGGCTCCCCGGGCCCCGCCGAGGCAAACGAGGGGCCCGATCCGAGCGTGGATCGGGCCGAAACTGACGGTGGCCTCAAGCAGTCAGCGCAACACGTCGGCCAGCGCTTCGCATGGTTTCATCCAGCCGAGGGTTTGTCGAGGTC
>JBOGSY010000259.1:0-3258 GCA_050691915.1 Candidatus Limnocylindria bacterium
ACCATGTACAACCCCGAGCGCCTGCGGCCGCGGTATGACCAGCGGCTGGGGATGCCGCTCCTGCTGGGGCGTCCGATCACCGGCTGACGCCCCCGCCCACCCGGTCCACTGGCCCGCCGGATCGGGGCCATTCGGCCCTTCAGCCGCGGCGTGCGCATCGGTCACCCTGCCTGGGACGCCCGGACCGCCCCGGCACATCCTCAGAGGAGACCGATGCAACGCGCCTTCGCCTACTTCGCCGCCTTCACCGGCATGGGCTTCCTGTTCGGGATGGTCACCGCGCTGATCGTCCAGGAGGAGTGACCGTGCCCTCGCTCGCGCCCGCCTTCAGTGACGAGGGGGCTCTCGGCACCAGCCTGCTCGAGGTGGCCGTTCCGGCCGACGTCGCGCCGAGGCGGGCGGCCGAGGTGCTGGGGCCGGGCCGCCAGGCCTGGCTGGGCGAGCTGGTGTCAGCCGCCGCCGGTCCGGACGGCCCGTCCCGCCACCTGCTGGACCTGGAGCTGCGCGTCAGCGACCGGGCGCCGCGCGTGGCCTTTCGCAAGGCGGCCTACGTGGACGTGGGACCGCTGCTCGGCCGCGGCGACCGGGCGTCGTTCGCGCTCGACATCTCGTGGCGGGCGGCCGGCCTGACGCCGCTCTTCCCCGTCTTCGCCGGCACGCTGCGCTGGATGGACGGCGAGCTCCGATTGGAGGGTCGCTATGCGCCGCCGGGGGGAGGAGTGGGCGCGGTGGCCGACCGCCTGCTGCTGAACATCGCCGCGCGTGGCACCGGCCGGCGCCTGCTCCAGCGGATCGCCGAGGTGATGGGCGCCCAGGCCTAACCGGCGGGCCCCTCCTCGCCGTCGAGCCGGAAGCCTGGCGGCAGCTGGGCGCGCAGCGTGCCGAGCGCCGCCTCCAGGTCCGCACCCGGCGGGCCGCTGAGGACCAGGCTGCGGTGCATCCCCGGGGCCGGGGCGATCGCAACCGCGCCCACCTCCTCCGGCGGCATCGCGGCGGCCCGCAGCTCCTGGTCGCGGCGCAGGAGCAGGGCGTGGTAGAGGGTCAGGCCCCCTGCCACCAGCAGGTAGCCGAGCGGGGTCGAGACGGCCGAGACAGCGTTGCCCGAGAAGCCGACCCCCAGCAGCGACCCGAACAGGCGATAGAGCACGAAGGCCAGGCTGCCGATGCTCGACAGCACGGCCGCCGCCAGCACGATGAGCAGATAGCTGCGCCGGACGGTGGATCCCGCCTCCTGCAGCGCGTCCGCCGCGTGCCGGCGCTGCAGGCGGGCCCAGCTCCAGGCCCAGGCCACGAAACCGATCGTGCCCGCCGCCAGGTACATGCTGAGCTCCACGCGCCAGAAATCGCCTCCGCCCGCCCGCGAGCCGCCCAGCGCAACGTCGACCAGGAAGCCGACCAGCCAGCCGATGCCCACCGCGCCGAAGCCCAGGCCGACGAGGGCCACGCTCGCCGCGTCCAGTCGGTCGGCGGTGGCCGGCCGCGTCTCGTCGTCGAGGGCCACCGACTCGGAGCGCAGCCAGGCAAGGTGCAGCCACCAGGCCACGAGCCAGGGGATGGCCGCCACCAGGGGTCGCGCAATGGCCAGGGGCAGGTCGGCGGGGGTGAGCTCGCCGAGGGCCTCCCCGGCGCCCAGGACCGCCACCAGGACCGCGCGCAGGGCCTCCGTGCCGAACCAGGCCAGGGCGACGGCGCCGGCGCCGATGGCCGCCACGAAGTAACCGAGCCGCAGCAGCGCGGGCCGTTCGCTGGCGCCCCGCCAGCCCGGATCGTCGACCAGGCGCGTCGCATAAGCCCAGTGCCCAAGCCAGATAACCGCCAGCACCACGATTGCCGCGATCTGCTCGGCCAGCTGGTAGGTGAGGAAGTCCCCGCCGCCCACGCTCGGGTCGCGGACGAGCGCCTCCAGCACGGTGCCGAGCAGCCTGCCGATCGACAGCGAGAGGAGGACCAGCGCAGCCAAGGCGGCGGCGTAGAGGTAGAACCGGGGCAGCCAGGCGGCAGCCCCGGAGAGCGGGTCGCCGCGCATGTCGCGGCGCCGCACAACCGCGTGGTACGCCCAGGCGACGGCAGTGACCAGCAGGGTCGACAGCGAGCCGGCCACGTTGGTGGCGCCGGAATCGAAGGTATCGCCCATGACCTGCGCCAGCAGCCAGCGGAGGAGGTCGACCGCCGCGGCGGTGCCGAAGACCAGCAGCGCTCCCAGGACGATGCTGAGGTAGAGCGCCCGCAGGGTGGATCCATGCTCTGCCTGGACGTCGGGGTTGGTGGGGCGAAGGCTGCGCTCGGCCAGCCACCAGTGGATGCCCCACACCAGCAGGCCCACCACCGTGAGGGCGGCGGCCACGCTGAGCTGTTCGCGATCCGCCGTCGGAGACCCGCCCACGAACCCGCCGCGGCCGACGCCCACGGCGCCCAGCAGGACGCCCAGCAGCAGGTTGAGGCCAACCAGCAGGACGCCGAGCGAAACCCCCGACAGCAGGTAGACGTAGAGGCGCCGGACGGTGTGCATGTGACCTCCTACAGGCCGAATTCGTCGCCGAACGGAGCCGGCTCCACGTAGATCAGCGGCTCGTCGATCTTCCATTCGCCGTCCTCGCGCACCATGCGAACCGGACGTTCGTAGCGGTTGCTGCCCCCGCCGAAGGCGTCGCCGTACCGCTCCTCGACGGTGAGCAGCAGCGTGACCCGGTCGCCGCTGCCATCGACGCCGTCGATGTACACCGCGCGGCGCGGACCGTCGAAGGACGGCTCGCCGTAGGACCGGGCGACAGCCTGGTACTCCTCCAGGCTGGCCCGATCCCGGACGTCCGCCGAGAAGTACGCGTAGGCGGCCGGGAGGTCGTCATCGTCCCAGGCCCGCAGGTAGGCCTGCATGGCCGCCTCCGGGGTGCCGGGCGGGAACTCCTGGGCCTGGCGGTTTCCGGCCAGGACCACGACCACGACGGCCAGCAGGAGCAGGGCGGCGATGCCGCCGGCGATCGCGAGCAGGGTGCGGGTGCTTGTCATGGCCACGAATCCTATGGATGCCGGACTGCGGGAGGACTGCGGTGAGCCCGCGCCGCCGCGACGAACGCGGCCCAGAGGCGCTCCAGGACCGGCGGGGACGACTCCGTCCGTTCCGGGTGGCACTGGATCCCGATGAGCCAGCGGTCGGGATCGGCGGACTCCAGGGCCTCGATCAGGGGGCCGGCCGGGTGCGCCGCGGTCGCCGCGGCGCGCAGGCCCGGGGCCAGACGCTGGGCGGTGACCGCCTGGTGG
>JBOGSY010000260.1:0-3257 GCA_050691915.1 Candidatus Limnocylindria bacterium
GAACAGGGCCTCCGCGGCGCGGGTGATGGACCCGGTGCCGGCCACGCTCACGAAGGCTTCGATGCGCCCCAGGTCCATCGGTCCCTGGTCATCAGTCATGATTATGACTACCATCCAGATTATCGTCTTGTCTTATGCTACCTCGTCTGGCAGGGTAGGGCCATGCTTCACGACATCTACGCCCTGCGCCACCCGAGCCGCGAGGAGCCGCGCCCTGCGGGCCGCGACCGCCTCGACGCCAGTGCCGCCCGCCTCAACACGTGGCTGCGGTGGCGGCCGGAGCGGGTCGCCCCGCCCCCGGTCCTGAGCGTGGCCGAGCTGGCGGAGTGCCGCTGCCCGGAGATCTGCAACCGCGATCACGGCAACGACTGAGCATGCTGACCACCGAACGACCGACGGCCGGCGACGCATCGGTCCTGGCCGAGACGCCGCTGCTGCCGCCCGGGTACCGGGTGCCGGCCTCGCGCTGGGTGAACTCCTCCAGCCGGATGCGGCAGCTGCTCGACTCCGAGCCGTACCTGTTCGGCCCGGGGGTGTACGACCCCATGGGGGCCCAGCTGGCCATGTACCACGGCTACCGGGCGGTCTATTTCAGCGGCTACTCGTTCGCCATCGGTCACCTGGGCACCACCGACATGGACCTCTACTCCGGGCCGGAGATCGCGGATGCGGCGCGCCGGACCGTATCCGCCCTGCGCAAGTTCCAGCTGACCCAGGCGGTCGGCGACCCGGAGAAGGGGGTGGCGCCCCGCCACCTGGAGATCCCTCCGCTGGTGGTCGACATGGACGGCGGCTACGGCAACATCTTCAACGTCCAGCGCACGACCGAGCTGTACGTGCAGGCGGGCGTGGCGGCGGCCCACATCGAGGACCAGGTCCTGCCCAAGCGCTGCGGGCACATCGGCGGCAAGGCCCTCATCCCGGCCTCCGAGATGGTCGGCAAGCTGCGGATGGCGCGGGCCGTGGCGTCGGACATGGGCAACGACGACTTCGTGATCATCGCGCGCACCGACGGGCTCTCTGCGGTCGACGCCCCGGAGAGCGCCCGCGGCCTCGACCTGGCCGTGGACCGTGCCCTGCGCTACCTGGACACCGGCATCCCGGACCTGGTCTGGTGCGAGTTCCCCACCTCCGATCGCGGCCCGGTGGAGTCATTCGCGTCACAGGTCCGCGCCCGCTTCCCGGAGGCGCGCTTCGCGTTCAACTGGTCGAGCTCCTTCAAGTGGTTCAACGACCCGTCGCCCATCACCTTCGACCAGCTCGCCGAGCTGGGCTTCCGGTTCATCTTCATCACGCTGGGCGCGCAGCACGCCACCGGGCTGGGGCTCAACCAGCTGCTGGTCGACATGGCCGATGGGCGCGAGCAGGGCTACATCGCGCTCCAGCGGCGCGAGTGGCAGGAGGGCACGGACGTCCCGACCCGGTCGCACCACCTCTTCAGCGGGGTGCCGTACCACCACCTGATGGGACGGGCCTACGACGCGGCGCGCCTTGGCTCGGAGTTCGCTGAGGACCTGCCGGACGACCGGGTGGTCTGAGCGGCGTCAGGCCGCTGGGCGCTCGCGCACCGCCACCAGCAGCCCGGCGGCTGCCACGTAGCTGGCCGCCATCACGCCGAATGCGACCGGATATCCCCACCAGTTCACGATCGTCCCGATGGCGAAGGCCCAGAAGGCCCCGATCCCGAAGGCGAAGGTGAAGTAGACGCTGAAGGCCACGTCGCGCATCGGTCCGGTGGCCCGGTCGGCCAGGTAGGCCTGCAGGACGGGTGACTCGCTGAACACGGCCGTGCCGAAGGGGAGCATCAGCGGAGCCAGCAGCCAGAGGTTGGCTCCGGCGGCCAGGAAGGCCAGGATGCCCACCGCCGACAGGAGGTAGTAGGTGACCAGGGTGCGCTGCCGACCGAGCCGGTCGGAGAGCCAGCCCGCCAGCAGCGGGCCGACCACGGCACCGATCAGCAGCAGGGCGTAGAGCCAGGCGGTGGTGGCCTCGTCGATCCCCAGCGGACCGCGCAGGTAGAGCACCAGGAACGGGGCCACGATGTCCAGCCCGCGGCCGCCGGCGGCGATCAGGGCGGCGCCCACGATCAGGCGCAGGTCGCGCCGCCGCACGACGGTCCACATCTGGCCGCGGACCGATCCGGCCCCTTGGGCCGCGGCGCGATAGGCCCGCCCGTCCTCGCGGACGCGCAGGGCGATGAGCGTGCCGACCGCCAGCGCCGGCACCCCGAACAGGGCCAGCGTCGCCTGCCAGCCCACGGTCGCCAGCAGGGCGCCGCCGACGAACGGCACCAGGATGGTCCCGACGTTGCCGCCGCTGATGTGGGCGCTGATCGCGAACCCGCGGCGCCGCGGCGGAAAGGCATCCGCCAGCAGCGAGTTGCCCACCGGGTGCTGCGGCGAGGCGCCGACCCGCGCCGCGCTGATGGAGGCGAGCAGCTGCCCCGCCGACTGGGAGAGGCCGCCGACCAGCATGGCGGCGCCGAAGATCAGCTGTCCGCCGGCCAGCAGCGCCGGGCGCCCGACGTGGCGGGTCAGGAAGCCATAGAGCAGCTGCATGGAGCCACCGGCGGCGGTGGTGATGGCGATGAACAGGCCGATGTCCCCGGGGTTCAGTGCGAACTGGACGATGACGATCGGATAGACCAACGGCATCAGCGCCGACTGGGCGTGGATGACGGCATGGGACGATGCCAGCAGGCCCAGGGTGAGGCCGGGGCTGGTGGTGCTACGATCGGACGCGATGTCGGCCATGGCGCGCCTTCCCCGTGCTCAGCAGGCGGGCTCGGGCCCGATCGACGACCTGGAGGCCCGCCTGATCGCGACCGTCCCGCAGGTCATGCGCCACCTGGTGGCCCACGCCCGCCGACGGCCGGCCTGGCGCAGCCTGACGTACCAGCAGTACAACGTGCTGCGCATCATCCGGTCCGAGGGGCCGGTGGCGCCCGGCCAGATCGCACGGCGCCTGCTCGTCTCCGCCCCGGTGGTGACCCGGCTGGCCGGCGGCCTGGTGGACGCCGGGCTGGTGGAGCGCAACCAGGATGCCCGGGACCGGCGCGGGGTCAGCCTGGTGCTCTCCCCGAGGGGGCGGCGCAAGGTCGCCGCCATGCGGCGAGACCTGTTGGCCGCGGCGGCGGAGCTGATCCAGCCGCTGCCCGATGAGCGCCGGGCGGCCGTCGCGGCGGCGCTCGACGAGCTGGAGGTGCTGCTCCCCGGCCGTGGCCCCACCCGCTGAGCGACGCGGATACTGGTTGGCGG
>JBOGSY010000261.1:0-3255 GCA_050691915.1 Candidatus Limnocylindria bacterium
CTAGCATCGGCCTGCCGTCGCGGGCACGGATGGCTCGCGTCGGCGTGGGGAACACGCAGCTCGACACCGGAGGAGCAATGCCGACTCGACCGCAGCCCGTCCTCGTGGTGGCCGCCCTGGTGGCCGTCCTTGCCGGCGGCTCCGTTCTCACCGGCTCGGCGGCGGCCACCGACCGCATCGTGGTCGTCCAGCCAGGAGCGACGCTGAGCCAGATCGCGCTGGAGGAGGGCGTGAGCGTCACCCAGCTCGTGGCGCTCAACGATATCACCGACCCGAACCGGATCTTCGCCGGCCAGCGGCTGCTGGTGGCGCCCGAACCAGCCGCGTCGCCGCCGGCTGCCGCGAAGCCGGCGGCGCCCCAGGCGCGCAGCCACCGGGTCGCCTACGGCGAGACCCTGACCGCCATCGCCCGGCGCTACGGGACCACCATCGTCGCCATCTCGTCCGCCAACCGCCTGGCCGACCCGTCGTTCATCCGCGCCGGCCAGGTGCTGGCCATCCCGGGTGGGAGCGGTGGAGCCTCGGGCGGAGCGTCGGGCGGAGCGGGTGCCGGAAAGGCCGCGCCTCCGGCCGCTGCCGCGAAGCCGGCGCCCCAGGCGCACAGCCACCGGGTCGCCTACGGCGAGACCCTGACCGCCATCGCCCGGCGCTACGGGACCACCATCGCCGCAATCTCATCCGCCAACCGCCTGGCCGACCCGTCGTTCATCCGCGCCGGCCAGGTGCTGGCCATCCCGGGCAGGAACGGTGGAGCTTCGGGCGGCGGGCCGGGCGCCGGCGCCGGTTCCACCGGCGTTGGGCTGCCACCCAGCATGGCGACCCTGGTCGCACGCCGCGAGCCCATGCGCGAGCTGATCGTGGCCGAAGCGCGGCGGCAGGGGGTGCCGCCCGCCTTCGCCCTGGCCGTGGCCTGGCAGGAGTCCGGGTGGCAGCAGGACGTCGTCTCGGTGGCCGGTGCCGTCGGCGTCATGCAGCTCATCCCCGCCACCGGCGACTGGGTCTCGCAGGCGATGCTGGGCGAGCCGGTCAACCTGCGCGACGCGGCCTCCAACGTGCGGGCCGGCGTCCGTCTCCTGCGCCACTACCTGGACCGATACGATGGGAACCGATCGCTGGTGCTGGCCGCATACTACCAGGGCCAGACTGCCGCCGACCGGCATGGGGTCTACCCCATGAGCCGGCCCTACGTCGCATCCATCCTGCGACTGGAGGAGCTCTTCGCGCGCTAGCCAGCCGGCTGGTAGGGGCCTTCTTCGCGGGGATCGCCACCAGGTGGCGGTTTCGGCCAGGATTCGGGTCCCAGCCACCGCGTCGGGGTGACTTCGTGGTCGATAGCGCCAGTGGGTGACGATTTCTCGCGGATCTTGGCGCGTCGGGGTGACTTCGTGGTCGATAGCGCCAGTGGGTGACGATTCTCTCGGCGAAAAGGCCGCGGTGGAGCCGGACTCGGGGGCACGGGGCGCCAGGCCACGATCCTGGGTGGGCCCCCTGGCGGATCAGGTCACCCGCAGGCGACCCGCCAGCCAGAGCGCCACGCCAACGACAGCCGCCGACGTTGCCCCGGCGGCGGCGGCCACTGCACCTTCGCACCCCACCTCGAATGCCAAAAGGGAGTAGCACCGGTTTCCGGCCCCGCTGGTGGGGACAAGGACCACGAAGACGACCAAGCCAACGAGCAGCGCCAAACCCAGCCTCATCATTGTCGCCATGCCCTGCACCCTCCTCCTGGGAAGCAGCGTCCATCTTAAATTACGACCCTTCTAACACCTCGCCGGGCCGCTTCGAATAGGCTGTGCGTCGGAAGGTGGCATTCCGTGCGGGACGCTCCCTGCGCACCCGACCGGGGTTTTCATCGCGGCGTGCTCCTATCTGTGGCCTGAACACCTTCGGAGCGTACGCCGCCTTCCCTTGCCCACGGCAGATCCACGTGCGCGGGTCGGCCACAATCCCGGGGCGTGGGGGGCCTTCTTCGCGGGGATCACCACTAGGTGGCGGTATCGGCCAGGATCTCGTGCGTGGGGGCGATTTCTCCGCGGGATTCACCACCAGGTGGCGGTACCGGCCAGGATTCGGGCCCGAGCCAGCGCGTTGGGGTGACTTCGTGGTCGATACCGCCAGTAGGTGACGATTTCTCGCCGATCTTGCCGCCCCGGGATGACTTCGTGGTCGATACCGCCAGTGGGTGACGATTTCTCGGCGAAAGGGCCGCGGTGGAGCCGAACTCGAGGACACGGGGCGCCAGGCCAGGACCCTGGGGGGCGCCGACCTACCAGCCGTCGATGCCGCGAAGCAGCCGCAGCCGCCAGCGGCCGTGGCCATCGGGCTCCAGGCTGACCAGGTCCAGCCGCGTCGCGCGGTGGGGGTGCCTGATGGACGCGGCGTAGCCGGCCAAGGCCTGACGCAGCCGGCCCACCCGCCGCCGGTCGACGCCCTCGGCCCCGCTGCCAGCCCGCCCGGTGCTGCGCAGCTTGACCTCCACCCCCACCAGCGTGGCCTCCGGATCCAGGCAGACGAGATCGAGCTCGCCGAGCGGCGAGCGCCATCGGTGGTCGAGGATGGTCCAACCCCGCGAGGTCAGCCAGGCGGCCGTGGCACCCTCGGCCCGGCGGCCGAGGTGGTGAGCGGGATGCGACACACGGCGCTCCTCTCCGGGAGGCGAGCAGCGGGTCGGGCTACGCCGACGAGTCGGACCACGCCGGCGGGTCGAGCTCCTCTTCGGGAGGGTCCAGCTCCTCCTCGCTCAGCATCGGGCCGTCGTAGAACAGGTCGAAGGCGAGCTGCTCCCCGGCCAGCAGCATCCGCACCGGGGCGAACGAGCGACGGTGCCACTCGCACGGACCCTCGCTCAGCAGGGCGTCCAGGTGGCGGCGCGTGCCGTAGCCCTTGTTGCGGCCGAAGCCGTACGCCGGGTACCGCCCGTCGAGCTCGGTGCAGATCCGGTCGCGCGTGACCTTGGCCACGATGCTGGCCGCTGCGATGGAGGCGCTGATCGCGTCGCCGTCGATGATCGCGCGCTGCGGCAGGTCCACGTCGCGCAGGCTGAGGGCATCGATGACCAGGTGGTCCGGGGGCTGCGGCAGGCGCCCAAGCGCCTGGCCCATGGCCAGCTTGGTCGCCTGCAGGATGTTGATGGCATCGATCACTTCGACCTCGATGCAGCCGACCCCGACGGCCTCGGCGCGGTCCAGGATCTGGGCATACAGGGCCTCGCGTCGCGACCGGGGCAGGACCTTGCTGTCGCGCAGGCCCTTGATC
>JBOGSY010000262.1:0-3241 GCA_050691915.1 Candidatus Limnocylindria bacterium
AGCTCGGGCGACGCGCCGACCAGCGCCTGCCGGCCGGCCCCGGCGCCGGCCGGGCCGAGCTCGACGTGGAACAGGTACGGCGACGGGTTGATGCGCCGCAGGGCGCGATAGACGGCGAAGGGGTCGTGGCTGCCCGGCAGGCTGAAGCGGCGCGCCAGCACGGCCTGCAGCATCTCGCCCTCGCGGATCTGCCCGACCAGGCTGGCCACCCCACGCTCGAACTCGGCGCCGTCCCCGGCCTCCGCGTCCGGACCGATGCGCCCGGACCCGCGCGCCGGGACCGCCGCCGGCCGCTCGGCCGCCACCGGCTCCGCCAGCCGGCGCGTGACGTCCGCCAGCCGCGCCTCGGCGGAGGCGTGCCCGTCGCGCTCGGCCAGGGTGGCGAGCAGGGCGACCTGGTCCAGGTGGTCGAACACGATCAGCGCAGCGGGCAGGTGGAATACGGCGTCCGGGAGGCCGATCGGGTCGAGGTCGGGCACCGGCAGCCGCTCCCAGCGGGCGGCGACCTCGTAGGCGAGGTAGCCGACGCCCGATGCGATCGGCACCGGCAGGCGCTCGTGGGCGGGGGCGTTCGGGAGGACGCTGCGCAACGCCTCGAGGGGGTCGGCGGCCGACCAGCTGCCGAGCAGCGCGCCGCCGGCGTCTCGCAGCTCCGCGATCTCTCCGCGGACCGTCAGCGTCCGCCCGCGGACGCCGACCAGCGAGTGGCGGCCATACCGCACGCCGCCCTCCACGCTCTCCAGCAGGAAGGCGAGCCGATCGCCAAGCCGCAGCGCGGCGCTCACCGGCGTGAGCGTGTCGGCGCTCAGCTCGGTGTCGACGATCTCGAGGCTGCCGGTCGATGCGAGTGGTGCGGTGGCCATCGGTCCTTCACGCGTACAGCAACGCCTCCATCCATGAGGGACGGAGGCGTCTTCCGCGGTGCCACCCTGCTTCGGACCCATGAAGGTCCGCACTTGTCGCGCACGGGCCCGGGGACCGATGCGCCAGGCCATGGTATCGGGGCCGTCCGTCGCCGCCTACTGCCGCGCGGTCGCGGGTTCGGGGGCAAGGCTCGCGGGGCCATTCACCTGCCCGTGTCACGCCGGCTTGCACCGTACCCGGCTCGCTGTGGTGACCGATGGCGGGCTACTCGTCCCGGTCGTCGCCGTCTTCGCTTGGAGCGGCATCCTAGGCGGGTCGCCGTCCCGGCGTCAAGGAGATTCGCGGCGTGTGCGATCCTTCCGGGGTGGAGGCCGAGGTGGGGGGCCAGCGCAGCGCGATCGTCACCGGTGCCGCTTCGGGGATCGGCGCGGCGGTGGCGGCCAGACTGGTTCGGGCCGGGTGGCGCGCCATCGGGCTGGACCGCTCGGCGGGGGTGGAGGTGGTCGGCGACGCCGCGGATCCCGCCGTCCTGGGGGAGGCCCTGTCCAGGGCCGGCGAGCGGCTGGACGGGCTCGTCTGCTCGGCCGGGCTGCCGCCGTCGGGACCGTGGGACGCGCGTGACGACTGGGACGAGATCCTGCGGGTGAACCTCACCGCGCCGTACCGGGCCTTCCGCTCGTGCCACGCCGCGCTGGCGGCCGCCGGCGGCTCGGTGGTGCTGGTCGGAAGCATCGTGGGGGCGGTGGAGGGATCGCGGCGCTCCCCGGCCTACGCCGCATCCAAGGCTGGGCTGGAGGGCCTGGCCCGCTCGCTGGCCCTGGTCGGGGCGGCTGACGGGATCCGGGTCAACGTGGTCGCCGCCGGCGCGGTGGACACCCCGTTCGACGAGCTGCTGGCGCCCGCCGACGACCGGCCGGACGTGCCGCTGGGGCGCATGGCGCGCGCGGAGGAGGTGGCGTCCGTGATCGAGTTCCTGCTCGGCGAGGAGGCCTCCTACGTCACCGGCGCCGTCTGGCGGGTGGATGGCGGTCGGACGGTCCAGCCGGGCATCGACCTTCGCCCCCATTGACACCCGGCCTGCCCGCGGCTACGCTCCCGGCCTCGACATGAACATGCACTGGTTTTACGGCTAGCGGGCACGAGGCAGGCGAGTAGATCTCGCCAGCAGAGGCATTCGTGCCCGCAAACGCAGTGGTCCACCGGACCCCTGCGTTTTTTGTTACCCCGGCGGGCGCGGGTGCCTCGGATGAGAGGACGGTTGACGATGATCGTGGTGATGTCCCCATCGGCGACGCGGGAGGACGTGGCGGCCGTGCGCCGGACGATCGAGGACCACGGGCTCCAGGCGTTCGTCAGCGCCGGCCAGGAGCGGACGGTCATTGGCGTGGTGGGCAGCGACGTCGAGCGCGTCGCCAACATCGGCGGCCTGGAAGGCGTGGAGCAGGTGATCCGGGTCACCAACCCGTACAAGCTGGCGAGCGTCGAGCACCACCCCCAGCGCACCAGGGTGATGGTCGGCGACGTGCCCGTTGGCCTGGGCGAGGAGCTGGTGGTGATCGCCGGCCCCTGCTCGGTCGAGTCGCGGGAGATGCTGATGGACACCGCCCGCTGGGCACGCCACGAGGGCGCCCGCGCCCTGCGCGGCGGGGCCTACAAGCCCCGGACCTCGCCGTACACCTTCCAGGGGCTGGGCCAGCCGGCCCTCGCCATGCTGGCCGAGGCGCGGGCCGAGACCGGCCTGCCGGTCATCTCGGAGGTGACCGATGCGGCCGACGTCGAGCTCTTCGACCGCCACGTCGACGTGCTCCAGGTCGGCAGCCGCAACATGCACAACTTCGTGCTGCTGCGGGCGGTCGGCCAGTCCGCCCACCCGGTGCTCCTCAAGCGCGGCTTCGGCGCCACCATCGAGGAATGGCTGATGGCGGCCGAGTACATCCTCTCGTCCGGCAACAGCAACGTCATCCTGTGCGAGCGCGGCATCCGCACCTTCGAGACCGCCACCCGCAACACGCTCGACCTCTCCGCCGTGCCGGTCCTCCGCGCCAGGACCCACCTGCCGGTGATCGTCGACCCCTCGCACGGGACCGGCCAGCGCGAGCTGGTCGGACCGATGGCCTTGGCGGGCGCCGCGGCGGGCGCCGATGCGCTGCTGATCGAGGTCCACCCCGACCCCCCGAACGCACGCTCGGACGGCGAGCAGTCGCTCAGCTTCCCGGAGTTCGGGGCGCTGATGGACGAGCTGCGCCGCCTGCGGCTGGTGAACGGCCGCTCGGTGCAGCCCGCGCCCCAGGCGTCCGACGCGCCGCCCCGGGCCGTGGGCCGGCTGCGCGACCGGATCGACGAGATCGACCACAGCCTGGCCGAGCTGGTCCAGGAG
>JBOGSY010000263.1:0-3236 GCA_050691915.1 Candidatus Limnocylindria bacterium
GCCTCGACCGGCGAGCCGAGCGCCAGCAGGATGGCGCCCAGGCCGGCCAGGAAGGCCACGCCGCGCCAGCGGCGCGGCGGCGTGGCGGGGTGCGCGGCCGTCACGCGGCGAACGGCCCACAGGTAGACCGCCGCCGCCACCGCCACCGCGACCAGGGGGACCGGGTCCAGCGGCCAGGCCAGCAGCACGCCGGGAAGCTCCGGCCGAGGGGCCTCCTCACCGTGCGCCGCCGCCAGGCCGGGAAGGGCGGCCGCCAGCGCGCCGCCCAGGACGGCGCCCGGCAGCCGTCGCCCGCTCCGGATCACGCCCGCCATTCTGGCGCGCCCACGGCCGGCGGCCAAATCGCTTGCCGCCGCCGGGAACCGGGCGGCCACCTCGCGCGTCAGTGCCGCCATGAGACGAGCACTCGGATCGCCTGCCCCCGCCCTGCTGGGCCTCAGCCTGCTCGTGGCCGCCTGCGGCGGCGGTCCCCACCCGTCAGGCAACGGGATCGTCCACCCCGCCGGCGACCAGGTGGTCTTCCGCATCGAGCACTCCGGCGGCCTGCTGCCCGCTGACGCCGTGTTCACCAGCGTGCCCGCCTTCAGCCTGCATGGCGACGGGCGGGTGATCGTGCCGGGCGCCCAGGTGGAGCTGTTCCCTGGCCCCGCGCTGCCGGCGGTGAACGTGATGCAGCTCTCCGAGAGCGGCATCCAGGCCGTCCTGGCCGCGGTCGCCGCCAGCGGACAGTTCTCCGCCAGCGCGGAGTGGCGGGCCGCACAGAACTTCGTGGCGGATGGAGCCGACACCATCTTCACCATGCACGCCGATGGCCGCGAGATCACCGTCACCGTGCACGGGCTCGGAAGCTTCATGTTCGGCGAGCCTCCTCCCGACGTGCCGGCCGCGGAGGTGGCCGCGCACATGGCGCTGAGCCGGCTGCTGGAGCGGCTCACCACCCTGGAGGCCTGGCTGCCGGCCGGCGGCTGGGCGGAGGCGTCCCCGGCGCCCTACCGGCCCGATGCCATGCTGCTGCTGGTCCGCAATGCCGACGCGGACCCGCCGGATGACTCGGGGATACCGCCGGCCGAGATGCCGTGGCCGGTCGACGGCGATCCGGCCGATTTCGGCGCGCCGACCGTCCTGGCGGGCCACGCCTGCGGCCCGGTGACCGGCGACGAGGCCGCGGCCTGGTACCAAGCGCTGTCCGGCGCGAACCAGCTCACCCGCTGGACCGGGAGCGGCCATCGCTACCAGGTGCTCGCCCGGCTCCTGGCCCCCGACGAGGCCGCAGCCTGTCCCGAGGGCTTCTGAGGGACCCGCCGCGCGGCCACGACGGGCCGCGCGCGATCGGTACAATAGGGCGCGTGCCGCCGTCAGCCCGGTGAGGACGTGCGCGGCCTGGAACGAGTCCGATGGAGGTCCCGCCGGGCCTCCGTCATACCCGTGACGCTGAGGAGCCTCGAAACGAGCTGATGGGACGAACTGCTGCCGGGCCGTGGCCGCGAGGGGTGCTCCGAGGGGGCGCTCCGCTCCTGCTGATCGCCGCGCTGGCCGGCTGCGGCATGATCCCGCCCGAGCCCCAGACGGAGGCGGCCGAGGCCGTCTTCAACCTCTACAACATCGTGCTGGTGATGGGCCTGGTCGTCTTCCTGGGCGTCGAGGGCTTCATCGTCTACTCCGTCTTCCGTTACCGACGCCGGGACGACCGCCTGCCGGACCAGCTCCATGGCAACAACCTCGTCGAGATCATCTGGACCGCGATTCCGACGGTGATCGTCCTGATCCTGTTCGTCCTGTCGGTCATCGCCCTGGGAACGGTGGAGGCCCGCTCGCCCAATCCCGGGGTCACCATCGAGGTGGACGGCTTCCAGTGGCAGTGGCAGTTCCGCTACCTGGACCAGGACGACGACCCGGGCAACGACTTCACCGTGGTCGGCACCCCCGCCGAGCCGCCGGTCATGGCCGTCCCGGTGGGGGAGCCGGTGCGCCTGATCCTGAAGTCGGACGACGTGATCCACTCCTTCTTCGTGCCCCAGTTCCTGATCAAGCGCGACCTGATGCCCGTTCCGGAGGGCCAGGACCCGAACGAGATGGAGTTCACCGTCACCGAGGTCGGCACCTACGCCGGTCAGTGCGCCGAGTTCTGCGGCGACCTGCACGCGCGGATGACGTTCAGCGTCGACGCCATGACCCGCGCCGACTTCGACACCTGGCTGGAGGCCGGCCGCTCCGGCGCGCCGCCCCCGCCGCCCTCGGTCGAGCCGGGCGGTGAGATCGTTCAGGTGGTCGCCGACCGGATCGCGTTCGATCCGCTGGAGCTCCGGGCGCCGGCCGACGAGCCGTTCACCCTGCGCTTCATCAACCTCGAGGCGGTGATCCACAACGTCGTCATCTTCGACGCCTCGAGCACCGAGGTCTTCAGGTCCGGCGACCTGACCGGGCCCGACGCGGAAGGGGACTTCGGCGTTCCGGCCCTGCCGGCCGGGGAGTACACCTTCATCTGCGAATACCATCCCGTGCCCGACATGACCGGCACGCTGATCATCGAGTAACCGGACAGCGAGGACCGCATGGCAACCACCGCGCTGAGCCCCAGGGCCGAGACCTACAGTCGCTCGTGGGTCCTGGACTGGCTGACGACCGTCGACCACAAGAAGATTGGGATCCTGTACATCGTCAACAGCTTCCTGTTCTTCTTCGCCGCCGGCATCCTGGCGCTGGTCATCCGCACCGAGCTGGCGGTGCCCGGGCTCCAGTTCGTGGACGAGGCCACCTACAACCAGGCCTTCACCATGCACGGGACGATCATGATCTTCCTGTTCGTGGTACCCGTCCTGTCCGGCTTCGCGAACTACATCGTCCCGCTCCAGCTGGGAGCGCCGGACATGGCGTTTCCCCGGATCAACGCCCTCTCCTTCTGGCTCCTGCCGCTGGGCGGGCTGCTCATCTTCTCCGGCTACCTGTTCGGCGGCGCCGCGGCGGAGGGCTGGACCCTGTACGCCCCGCTGTCGAACGAGCGCTACTCGGTCGGCACCGGGACCGACCTGTGGCTCATCGGCCTGACCCTGGTTGGGACCGCCTCGATTCTCGGAGCGGTCAACATGATCGCCACCATCTTCAAGATGCGCGCGCCGGGGATGACCCTTTTCCGGATGCCCATCTTCATCTGGACGGTGTTGGTGACCGCCACCCTCATCCTGTTGGCCACGCCGGTGCTGACCGCCGGCCTCATCGCGCTGTTCATCGACCGCAAC
>JBOGSY010000264.1:0-3232 GCA_050691915.1 Candidatus Limnocylindria bacterium
GGCGGGCGCCGGGATGTCGGCGAAGGTCTCCGCGTCGACCAGGGAGAAGATCAGGTCAGCCATCGATCGTGAGCTCACCCACGCGCAGCAGCTCGCGGACGGCGGCGATGTCAGCGCCCGGGGCGCGATCCTCGGCCAGGTGCGGGACCATCGCCCGCAGCCGGGCCTGGGCGTGGGCCACGCCCCGTCCGGGACGCAACGGAGCGCGGTAGTCCAGGCCCTGGGCGGCGCACAGGGCCTCGATGGCCAGCACCGCCTCGGTCCGGTCCACGACCTCGCGCAGGTGCAGGGCCGAGGTGGCGCCCATCGAGACGTGATCCTCCTGGTTGGCGCTGGTGGGGATGCTGTCGACGCTGGCCGGGTGCGCCAGCACCTGCATCTCGTTGACCAGCGCCGCGGCGGTGTACTGGGCGATCATCAGCCCGGAGCGCAGCCCGGGCGCATCGGTCAGGAACGGGGGCAGCCCGGACAGGTGGGCGTCCACCAGTCGTGCCGACCGGCGCTCGGAGATGGAGGCCAGCTCGGCCACCGCCATCTTGGCGTAGTCGATCGCCAGGGCCAGCGGCTCCCCGTGGAAGTTGCCGCCGGAGACGACCTCGCCGGACGGGAAGACGAGGGGGTTGTCGGTGGCCGCGTTCATCTCCACTCTCAGCACCCGCTCCAGCTGGTCCAGCGCATCGCGCACCGCTCCATGGACCTGGGGCATGCAGCGCAGCGAGTAGGGGTCCTGCAGGCGGTGCGCGCTGGCCGCGTGGGAGGCGCCGATCTCCGACTCGGCCAGCAGGGCGCGCAGGTGGGCGGCGACCGCAACCTGGCCGGGGTGCGGGCGGGCGCCGATGAGCGCGGGGTCGAAGGCGGCGGCCGTGCCCAGCATCGCCTCCAGGCTCATGGCCCCGATGACGTCCGCGGATGCCGCCAGCCGGCGCGCATCGTGGACGGCCAGCGCCGCCAGGGCGCCCATCAGCTGCGTCCCGTTGAGCAGCGCCAGGCCCTCCTTGGCCTCCAGCTCGAGCGGCTGCAGCCCCGCCCGCGCCAGGGCCGCGCCACCCGGGCCGGGGCCCGCGTCGTCCAGCCAGGCCTCGCCCTCGCCGATGACCACGAGCGCCAGGTGAGCGAGCGGGGCCAGGTCGCCCGATGCGCCGACGCTGCCGCGGGAGGGCACCACCGGGTGGACCTCCGCGTTGAGCATCCCGCACAGCAGGTCCACCACCGCGGGCCGGATGCCGGAGAGGCCCACCGCCAGGGCGTTGGCCCGCAGCAGGAGCATGGCCCGTACCACCTCCACCGGCAGCGGGTCGCCGACCCCGGCAGCGTGGGACCGGACCAGGTTGCGCTGCAGCTCGGCGGTCTGGGCCGGCTCGATCCGGACCTCGGCCAGGTCCCCGAAGCCGGTGGTCACGCCATACACGGTGCGGCCCTCGGCCACCAGCCGCTCGATGACCGATCGCGACTCCGCCATCCGCCGGCGAGCGTCCGCGCCCAGCGTCACCCGCCGTCCGGAGCGTGCGACGGCGGCCACGTCCGGCACCGTGAGGTCGCTGCCGCTGAGCTCCAGCTCGTCGCGCGTCGGGACGTCCGTGGGGCGGCTCCTTTCGTCGGCCGCTGGGGGCCGCTCCCTATACTACGGACGTGCGACGACTGCCGGACCCCACGAGCCGCCTGCTCGTGGCCGCGGACGGCAAGGACCACCTGGGAGGTGCCGTTCCGAGCCCGGCCGCCGCCTTCCTGCTGACCCTCATCAGCCTCCCCAGCCTGTTCTGGCTGGTCACCCTCAAGCGCACGACCGAGTACACGGTGCCGGAGGAGTGGCTGATGGCCAACCTGGTGCCCTCGGTGCAGGACTGGGTCCGCGGCAGCGCGCCCATCCTGGAGGAGCTGCTGAAGGGCATCAGCGGGCTGGGGTCCGGCTGGTTCGTGGGGGCCGGCTTCGGTTTGCTGGGGCTGCTGGCCCTGGCCAAGGGCCGCCGCGACCTGGCCCTGATCCTGGCCGCCGGCACGCTTGCCTTCCCCATCGAGTGGGCGCTCAAGTACTTCACCGCCATCCCCGAGATCAGCTTCGCCGCGCTGGGAAGCGCGATCCTCAACGTCGGCGGGATCGGCCTGGACGACGTCGCCGACTTCCCGGCCGGCCATGCCCTGCGCGCCACCGTCTTCTACGGCCTGGCCGCGTTCTGCGTGGCCCGCCTGGCGCCCGATCGGCGGCAGGGGCTGACCGCCTACGGGGTGGCGCTCGGCCTGATCGGGGCCATCAGCCTGGTGCGCATCTACCTGGGCGCACACTACCCGATGGACGTGCTGGGTGGCTGGATGGCGGGCGCAGCGCTCCTGTCGGTCATCGTCGCGGTCCACGTGCTGGGCGTCGACGAGCGGCTGCGCGCCGCCGTCGCCCGCGCGGGCGCCGGCGAGGCGCCCCATCGCGTCGCCGTCCCGATCCACGACCGGCGCGACGGCTAGGCGATGCTCGAGTTCATCGACCACACCATCATCCCCTTCTTCCTGGACCTGTACGACGCGATCGGCTACGTGGGAGTGGCCCTCGCCATTGGCCTGGAGACCTTCGTCCCCATCATTCCGTCCGAGGTGATCGTCCCCATGGCCGGCTGGAAGGTGAGCCAGTCCGCCGCCGACCCCAGCGTCCTGGAGCCGCTGACCGGGGCGCCGTGGAGCTGGCTGGCGGTGCTGATCGTGGCCACCCTCGGTGCGGTCCTGGGATCGCTGGCCGGCTACCTGATCGGAGCCTGGGGCGGCCGCCCGCTGCTCGATCGCTGGGGCCGCTTCGTCCACATCCACCCGGACGACCTGGACCGCGCGGATGCCTGGTTCGCCCGCTACGGCGACTGGGCCGTCTTCCTGGCGCGCCTCGTCCCGCTCCTGCGCGCGCTGATCAACTACCCGGCCGGGGTGGCGCGGATGCCGATCGGCCGCTTCCTGCTGTTCAGCACGCTCGGCTCCCTGCCGTGGAACGCGGGCCTGCTGCTCGCCGGCTTCCTGCTGGGGGAGAACTACGAGCGCCTGTACCAGGCCGTTCGGCCCTACGAGTACGTGATCTACGCCATCGTGATCGTGGGCGGCGCGTACGTCGTCTATCGCTGGATCCGCGGTCGGGGCGGGCCGGACCGGGTGGCCGCCTAGGGACGCGTCACGCCGGACGCTCCGACGCCCGCGTCACGCCGGTTGACCGCTCCCCGGCCGGCGTGCGACGCTAGCGGGCAACTGAAAGGAATCCATCGCC
>JBOGSY010000265.1:0-3223 GCA_050691915.1 Candidatus Limnocylindria bacterium
GGCGTCGCGGGTCGCCAGCGCGACGGCCAGGCCCAGCCGGCCGGCGGCCGCGGGGTCCAGCCGCGGGCGGAGGGCAACGCTGACCATGAGGTTGACGCCCGGTGGCGACAGCCAGGCCCGTCCCCGCCGTCCCCGTCCGGCCGTCTGGAGCTCCGCCACCACCGCACGGCCCTCTCCGCCCGGCTCCAGCAGCGCCTGGCGGGCACGGTCGTTGGTGGAGCCTATGCTGGCGTGCAGCTCCAGGGCGTGACCGACCCGTCGCGCGGGATCCACGGCGCGCTGCCAGGCGGAGGCATCGGTCATGCGTGCATTATCGCCGGGCCGGTCCACCCGCTCGCCGGAGCACGTCGGGCGGTGCGCTACACTCGGCGTCCGATGAGCCAGGTCGCGCCCGCCCCGCCCAGCGATCAGCCCAGGGTCCAGGAGCGCGTCTTCTCGGGGATCCAGCCCTCCGGTGCCTCCCACCTGGGCAACTACCTGGGAGCCCAGGCCAACTACGTCGCCCTGCAGGACCGCTACCAGGCCATCTACGGCATCGTGGACCTCCACGCGCTGACGACCGTCCACGACGGGGCCGCATTGCGCCGGCTGACCCACGACATGGTCCTGGACCTGCTGGCCGTGGGCCTGGACCCGGAGCGCTGCAGCATCATCCGCCAGTCCGACTTCCCGGAGCACTCCGAGCTGGCCTGGATCTTCGAGACGGTGGTGCCGGTCACGTGGCTGGAACGCAACCCGACCTACAAGGAGGGCCGCCAGGAGGGCAAGGAGAACAGCTCCGGGTTGCTCAACTACCCGGTCCTGCAGGCGGCCGACATCGTGATCTACAAGGCGTCGCGGGTGCCGGTGGGCAGGGACCAGGCGGCGCACCTCGAGCTGAGCCGCGAGATCGTCCGCGCCTTCAACCGGCGCTATGGCGAGATCTTCCCGGAGCCGCAGGCGGTCTACACCGACGCGCCCGTGGTGCTCGGGACCGATGGTGCCCGCAAGATGAGCAAGAGCGCGGGCAACACGATCCCGATCTTCGCCTCCCCGGACGAGATCCGCCGGATCGTGATGCGCATGGTCACCGACCCGCTGCGCATCAAGCGGACCGATCCCGGCCGGCCGGAGGTCTGCAACGTCTGCCAGCTGCACCGCCACTTCGGAGGCGACTACCTCCAGATCCAGGACGGCGAGCGGACCGCCCGCACCGGCTGCGTGGAGACCAAGCAGCTGCTGGCCGAGCGGATCGTCGAGTTCTTCCGGCCGATGCGCGAGAAGCGCGAGGCGCTCGCCGCCGATCAGGCCGTGGTCGAGGAGGTGCTCGCCGCCGGAGCCCGGAAGGTGCGACCGATCCTGGAGGCGACCATGGACCAGGTCAGGGCCGCGACGGGCATCGGCCCGCGGCCAGCCGTGCCCTAGATGGCCGCGCCGGGACTCGACCTCGAGACCGGTCCGCGTGAGCGGCGCTGGCTGCTCATCTTCCTGATCCTGGGCTCGGCCTACTTCGGGGTCCTGCTGCTGCAGATGGCGTTCGCCTTCCTGGGCGGGTTCAGCCAGATCATCCTGATCGTCTTCCTGGCGTGGTTGCTGGCCTTCGTCATCTCGCCGGTGGCGCGCTTCCTGGACGAGCGGCTTCCGCTCTCGCGGCCCTTGGCGGTGGTGATCGCCTACGGGCTGGCGCTGCTGGCCCTGGGGTTCGCGATCTTCTACGTCGGGTCGTCGATCACCCAGGAGGTGACCAAGGTCACCGATGAGTTCCCGGAGACCGCCCTCCGGATCGAGCGCACGCTGGCGGGCTACCAGCAGTCGCTGGGCCTCGACCGGCTGCAGATCGACCTGGTCCAGCTCTTCGAGGCGGCGCAGCGCCAGGTGGGCATCATCGCCGGCGCGATCTTCGACCAGGCGGAGGTGATCGCCGGCGCGACCCTCGCCACGCTGGGCGCGCTGGTGCTGATCCTGATCCTGTCGCTCTACATGCTGCTCGACAGCGAGCGGATCCTGGCCAAGATCAACCGCGCCGTCCCGAAGAAGTACTCCGATGAGCTCGCGATCCTGGAGCGCACCATTGCGCGGGCCTTCGGCGGCTTCCTGCGGGCCCAGATCATTTTGGCCGTCATCCAGGCGCTCCTGGTCGCGACTGTGGGAATCGCCTTCGGGATCCCCTACCTGTTCCTGGTCGGGACCCTGTCGACCCTGGCCATGCTGATCCCCTTCTTCGGCCCGCCGCTGGCGCTGATCCCGCCCATCGCGGCCGCCTGGATCTACGTCCCCGAATGGTTCATCCCGGTCACCATCGTGCTGGTGGGGGTCCAGACCGTCATCGTCAACTGGCTCCAGCCGCGGCTGATGCAGGGCGCGCTGGGCATGCACCCGATCCTGGTCCTGGTCGGCCTGCTGGTGGGCGCCCAGGTTGCCGGCGTGTGGGGCGCGCTGTTCGGGATCCCGGTGATCGCCGTCCTCAACGTCTTCCTCAACCTGGTGCTCTGGTCCGAGCTGCCCAACGTGGCGTTGCCGGAGCAGGAGCGCCTGGAGGACGTGCCGGAGCAGACCATGGTCAAGGTGCAGCGCGAGCAGATCAGCGACGAGACGCACCCGCACATCCACGTGCACCGCTCGCTGCGTCCGGACGGCCACGAGGACTTCGAGATCGTGGTCGACGAGGAGGGGCAGGGCCTCTAGGCCACTGGGCTGCTAGGCTCTGGCTCGTGGTCGAGCCGGCCTGGCCGGTCCCGGCCGCGGTGGCGGCGAGGGCCGGGTGCCGCCGGCCCTCGACCGTCTCACGGTCCACCTTCAGTTCACCTTAAGGGGCCGGCGCCAGGCTGGCACGCGTCATGAGACACGGAACCGGCCCACGGCGGCCACTGCGCGCCATTGCCCTCCTTCTCGCCGCAGGGCTGCTGGGCAGCTCATGCAGCGGTCCGGCGGCCGACGCCGGGCGCGACGAACCGCCGGCCGGGCTGGAAACGACGTACGACGTCACCTACACCAGCGATACGACCGTCATCGACAGCGACGAGGCTGCCGCACTGCTGATCTCCGCCAGCGAGGATGGCCGGTCCTTCCGCCTGCGCCCCAACGATGAGCTGCGATCGCTGCGGCCGGGACAGGTCGTGATCCTGGGCGGGGTGGGCCTGGGCCGGGTGGCCGAGATCCGGGACGAAGGCGGCGAGCTGGTGCTCGAGACCACCGAGGCGTCATTGGGCGACGCGATCGCAGACGGCGAGATTGGGTGGAGCTA
>JBOGSY010000266.1:0-3212 GCA_050691915.1 Candidatus Limnocylindria bacterium
CATGGCCGACGCAACTCCGCGCTGCACCGGCCACGCCCCGTGCGCGATGCCAGCCACGACACGGGAGCTCGGATGGCCTCGAACGCCACGACCAGCGGCCTCGACGTCGCGCTCGATGCGGCCGGCGTGCGCTTCGGGACGCCCGACGGCTCGCTCCAGGCGCTGGCCGACTGCACGCTGGAGGTGGCCGCCGGCTCGTTCACGGTGATCATCGGTCCCAACGGCTGCGGAAAGAGCACGCTGCTGCGGCTGGTCAGTGGGTTGCTCGAGCCCACCGCCGGCCGGGTATTGGTCGGGGGGGCCGCGCCGGGTGCGGGGGATGGGCGAGTCGGACTCGCCTTCCAGCAGCCGCGCCTGGTGCCGTGGCGATCGACCCTGGACAACGTCGCCCTGCCGCTCGAGCTCGACGGCGCCGCGCTCGACCTGAGGAGAGCCCGCGCCCACGAGGCGCTGGAGCGCGTCGGCCTGGCCGGCGTGGCGGGTCTGCGGCCGCGCGAGCTGTCCGGCGGCATGGCCCAGCGCGCCGCCCTGGCCAGGGCCCTCATCACCGACCCGTCCGTGCTGCTGCTCGACGAGCCGTTCGGCGCCCTCGACGCCCTGACGCGTGAGAGCTTCGACGCGGAGCTGCAGCGGCTGTGGCTCGAGCGCCGGCGCACCGTGATCCTCGTCACCCACAGCGTGAGCGAGGCGGTGACCCTGGCCGATCGCGTGGTGGTCATGACGCCGCGCCCGGGACGGGTGGAGCGGATCGTGGAGGTCGACCTGCCGCGCCCGCGGCCGACGGAGCTGATGGGCAGCCCCCGGGCGGCCGCGCCGGCGACGGAGGTGCGGGCGGCGCTCGCATCCGCCCATGCGTTGGACCTGCGGCCGTGGGTCGAGCAGGAGGGCGCGGCGTGAGGCGCATCGGTGCTGCGCTGATCAGCCTGGCGGCCTTCCTGGCGATCTGGAAGCTGGCCACCGTCGTCGGCGGCTACCCGGAGTTCATCCTGCCCGCGCCGGAGGCGGTGGTGGAGCGCGGTATCGCGGCCGTGGGCAGCGGGGTGCTGTGGGAGCACACCGCGGTGACGCTGCTCGAGATCGTCCTCGGCTTCGCCGTCGGGGCAACCATCGCTGTCCTCACCGGCATCGCCCTGGGCAAGAGCATCCTGGTGGAGCGGGTGCTGTCGCCCTACATCGTCGCCGCCCAGGCCGTGCCCATCCTGGCCCTGGCGCCGCTGCTCGACATCTGGTTCGGCGGCGGGCTGCTGGCGCGGGTGGTGATCTGTGCCCTCATCGTCTTCTTCCCCATCGCCATCGCCACCATGGTCGGCATCCGCTCGACCGATCCGCTGCTGGACGAGATGCTGCGCAGCCTCGGTGCGGGACCCGCCCAGCGCACCCGGCTGCTCGAGGTGCCCTCCGCCCTGCCGGTCATCTTCGGCGGGCTGCGGGTGGGGGTGACGCTCGCCGTCATCGGCGCCGTGGTCGCCGAATGGGCGGGGGCCGGCACCGGGCTCGGCGTGCTCATCAACATCGCCAACCAGGGGCTCTTCGACACCCCGCTCATGTTCGTCGCCCTCGCGGCGCTCGCGATCATCGGTCTCGTCTTCTACGGCGTGGTCGTGTTCGTCGAGCGCCGGCTCGTCAGCCATTAGAAAGATGGCGTGTGATGGGACCTCCCCGGCTCAAGCGCATGCTGGTGCGCAAACAGGAGCTCGAGGAGATCCCGATGGCAATCGTAGGCGGCTTTGACATGCACCGCGCGCAGATCACGTTCGACTGTCTCGACACCGAGGGCGGCGAGCTCATGACCGGCCAGATCCGACCGGCGACGAGGGCCAACCTGCGTCGCTGGCTGGGCGAGCGCCTTGCCGGCCGGACCGACGTGGCGATCGCCCTCGAGGGCTGCACCGGCTGGCGGTTCGTGGTCGAGGAGCTGGCCCGGGCTGGCGTGGAGCCCCACCTCGCCGAGCCGGCCGACACCGCGACCCTGCGCGGCCGCAAGAAGCGGCCCAAGACCGACCGCGCCGACGCGCGCCTCCTGCGCGAGCTGCTGCACCAGGGCCGGCTGCCCGAATCGTGGATCCCTCCCACCCACGTGCTCGAGGTCCGCACCCTGGGCCGGACGTACGTCGACCTCATGGACGAGCGGCGGGCCTGGCAGCAGCGCATCCACGCCCAGCTCTTCCACCAGGGCGCTCCACCCGCGGGCAGCCTGCTCACCCGTGGCGGCCAGGCCGCGCTCGACGCGGCCGAGGTCTCGCCGGCCGGCCGCCACGCGATCGAGACGGCCCAGGCGGCGATCGATGGGCTGACCGACCAGATCCTGCCGCTCCGGGCGCAGCTCCGCGCCATCGGCAACCATCAGCTCGGCCCACGAGCCCTCCAGGTCCACTACGGGATCGGGCCGCTGACCGCGGCCATCATCTGGGCCGAGCTGGGCGATCCGCGCCGCTTCCGCAGCTCCGACCAGGCGGTCCGCTTCGCCGGCCTCGACGTGACCGTCTGGTCGTCCGACCGCCGCCGCTCGCCCGGACGGCTCGCCCGCCAGGGCTCACCCCAGCTGCGCTGGGCGCTGTACGAGGCGGCCGAGGCGGCCAGCCGGACGAGCTCGCCCGACCACGACTACTACACCACCGTCCGCGATCGGCTGGGCGGCAAGCGCCCGGCGCTGTCGGTCGCCCGCAAGCTCGTCCGTCGCTGCCACCACACACTGCGTGAGCTGGGCGACGCCGCCTGGGCCCCGCCGTCCACGCCCGCTGCGAAGGCGGCCTGACGATGACACCCGGGTGCGTGCGCTCGCCTCCCTCAACTGATGCTCGCGGTTCGCTCCTGCATCCTCCTGTCGCCGCCGGTTCCGGCGGTCGTCCCGGAAAGACCGAGCAGCCGCGCACACCATCGGGGTACACCCCACCCGCCATCATGTCGCCGGGTCACGCCCGACCCGCGGACCCAGATAAGGCAGGGCGACCCCGCGCACCGGTTCACACCGTCAGGCCCCGGGGAGACGCGCCCATGAGATGAGCCAACACCACTCGGTCGGCCCCAGAGCCTGCGCCGCTCCTCGCCGGCGTCAAGGTCGTTCGTCCTCGCCTCCGCTGCGGGCGCTCCACCTTGACCCCGCCTCCGGGGCGTCGCCCATCTCGCCGACGACCGAGTTGCCTATCCAAGCCGGACCTGTGCTTGACGCGGGTCCCATCACAGATAAGGAGGACGAGCATGCCTCTGCGGTG
>JBOGSY010000267.1:0-3207 GCA_050691915.1 Candidatus Limnocylindria bacterium
ATGGGCGATGAGCGGGTGACGGTCAAGAAGCTGAAGGTCGTGAAGGTCGACCCCGAACGCAACCTGATCCTGGTCAGGGGAGCGGTGCCCGGGGCGCGCAACGGCCTGCTGCTGGTGCAGAAGGCGAAGTGACCATGCCGCAGACCACCATCCTCAAGCCGAACGGCTCGAAGGCCGGCACGGTCGACCTTTCTGAGTCGCTGTTCGCCGCCCCCGTGAACGAGTCGCTGATCCACCAGGCCGTGGTCCGCCAGATGGCCGGGCGGCGGCTCGGCACGGCGGACACCATGACCCGCGGCGAGGTCGCCGGCGGCGGCAAGAAGCCGTGGCGCCAGAAGGGGACCGGCCGGGCGCGGCAGGGCAGCCGCCGGGCGCCCCACTGGAAGGGCGGCGGCGTGGTCTTCGGCCCCCACCCGCGCGGCTACGAGCAGAAGATGAATGGCACGATGCGCCGCGCCGCGCTCCAGGGCGTGCTGAGCGCCCGGGCCGCTGACGGCGCGCTGCGCGTGGTCGAGGGCTTCGGCCTGGACGAGATCGGCACCCGCGCCTTCGCCGAGCGGCTGCTGGCCTGGAAGGCGGAGGGCAAGGTGCTGGTGGTGCTGGCCGCGCGCGACCACGTGGTCGAGCGCTCCTGCCGCAACCTGAGCGAGGTGCGGGTCATCCTGGCCGACAGCCTGAACGTGGTCGACCTGCTGGAAGCGGACACCATCGTCTTCACCAGCGACGCCCTGGCGCGCGCGCAGGAGGTGTACGCATGACCGCCTCCAGCCTGCACGACGTGCTCCTCCGGCCGGTCATCAGCGAGAAGAGCGTGGCCGAGACGGAGCGCAACAACTACACCTTCGCGGTCGCCCGCGACGCGAACAAGTTCCAGATCAAGGCGGCGGTCGAGGCAGAGTTCAAGGTGACCGTGCTCGGCGTCCGCGTGCTGTCGGTGAAGCCCAAGCAGAAGCGGCGCGGGCGCAAGCAGATGGGCACCGTGCCCGGCTGGCGCAAGGCGGTCGTCACGATCGCCGCGGGCCAGAAGATCGAGCTCTTCGAGGCCGTGTGAGGACCATGCCACTTCGCAGCTACCGACCGACCAGCCCCGGCCTCCGCCAGATGACGCGCGGGACGTTCGAGGAGGTCACCACCGACAAGCCGCACAAGGCGCTGACCGAGCGCCTGGTCTCGAAGGCCGGGCGCAACAGCCAGGGCAAGCTCACCGTGCGCCATCGCGGGTCGGGCCACAAGCGCCTGTACCGGGTGATCGACTGGAAGCGCGACAAGGCCGGCGTGCCGGCGCGCATCGCGACCGTCGAGTACGACCCGAACCGGTCGGCGCGGATCGCGCTGCTGCACTACGCGGACGGCGAGAAGCGCTACATCCTGCTGCCCCACGGCCTGGGGGTGGGGGACAGCGTCCTCTCCGGGCCGGACGTGGAGGCGCGTGTCGGCAACGCCATGCCCCTGTCGCGCATGCCGCTGGGCACCCAGGTCCACAACGTGGAGCTGACGGCGGGCCGCGGCGGGCAGATCGTGCGGTCGGCCGGCAGCAGCGCCCAGCTGCTGGCCAAGGAGGGCGGGATGGCCACCATCCGGCTGCCGTCCGGCGAGGTGCGCCGGGTGCGGATCGAGTGCATGGCCACCGTGGGCCAGGTCAGCAACCTGGACCACGAGAACCAGAACATCGGCAAGGCCGGGCGGTCGCGGCACATGGGCCGCCGCCCGCAGGTGCGCGGCGTGGTGATGAACCCGAACGACCACCCGCACGGCGGTGGTGAGGGCAAGTCGCCGACCGGCATGCCGCCCAAGACGCCGTGGGGCAAGCCGGCCATGGGCCTGCGCACCCGCAAGAACAAGACGACCGGCAAGATGATCGTCCGCCGTCGCTACGGACGGGGTTAGGAGAGCTCGATGAGTCGTTCCATCAAGAAGGGACCCTTCGTCGACGCGCGCCTGCTCGGCCGCATCGACGACATGAACAAGCGCAACGAGCGCAAGGTCCTCAAGACCTGGTCGCGGGCGAGCGTGATCTTCCCGCAGATGATCGGTCACACCATCGCGGTGCATGACGGCCGGCGCCACGTCCCGGTCTTCATGACCGAGAACATGGTCGGCCACCGCTTGGGCGAGTTCGCCCCGACGCGGCACTACCGGGGCCACGGCAAGGCCACCGAGCGCTCGTCGTCGCTGAAGTAGCAGGTGAGCCGATGCGCGTGACCGCAACCGCCAAGTACATCCGCATCAGCCCGCGGAAGGTGCGCCTGGTGACCGACCTGATCAAGGGCAAGCCGGTCGAGGAGGCCGCAGCCATCCTGCGCTTCCTGCCGAACGCCGCCGCCCGCGACGTGGCCAAGGTGCTCAAGAGCGCGACCGCCAACGCGGAGAACAACTTCAACCTGTCGGCCGACGAGCTCACCGTGGTGAGCGCCACCGCCGACGACGGGCCGACCCTCAAGCGCGGACGCCCGCGCGCCCAGGGCCGTTACTTCGGAATTCTGAAGCGCACCAGCCACATCACCATCGCCGTGGCTGACCAAGAGGAGGCCTGATGGGTCACAAGGTTCATCCCTACGGCTTCCGGATCGGCATCATCAAGCCCTGGCTGGCGAAGTGGTACGCGGACCGCGACTACGCCACGCTGCTGCAGGAGGACATGCGGATCCGGCAGCTGGTCGCCAGGCAGCTGGCCAACGCCAGCGTCAGCCACCTGGAGATCGAGCGCGGCATCAACCACGTGACGGTCACCGTCCACTCCGCCAAGCCGGGGATCGTGATCGGCAAGGGCGGGGCCAACGTCGAGCTGCTGCGCACCTCGATCGGCAAGCTGACCAACAAGAAGGTCAAGCTGGAGATCAAGGAGATCCTGCAGCCGGAGCTGGACGGCGTGCTGGTGGCCCAGAACGTCGCCTCGCAGCTGGAGCGCCGGATCGCCTTCCGCAAGGCGATCAAGCAGACCATCCAGCGCACCATCAAGGCCGGCGCCAAGGGCGTCAAGATCCAGGTCTCCGGCCGCCTCGGCGGGTCGGAGATGAGCCGCACCGAGTGGGACCGCGAGGGCCGCATCCCGCTCGGGACGCTGCGCGCCGACATCAGCTACGGCGTGGTGCACGCCCGCACGACGTACGGCCGGATCGGCGTCAAGGTCTGGATCTACCGTGGGGAGCAGCTCGGCGAGCGCCCGGGCTCGGCACGGACCGAGCCGCGCGAGCCGCGGGCCAGGAC
>JBOGSY010000268.1:0-3157 GCA_050691915.1 Candidatus Limnocylindria bacterium
GCGGGTCGGCGACCTCGTCTTCGACGTCCTGCACACCCCCGGCCACACCGAGGGCTCCGTCTGCCTGTATGAGGAGCGGCACGGCCTGCTGCTGGCGGGTGACGTCCTGTTCCGGGGCTCGTACGGACGGACCGACCTGCCCGGCGGGTCGGACCAGGCCATGGTCGCCAGCCTGGCCCGGCTCGCCCGCGAGCTGCCCGACAGCGTCCGCGTCCTCCCCGGCCACGGCCCTGAGACCACGCTGGGCGCGGAGCGACCCTGGATGGCGCGCATCGCCGCCGCGGGGAGGCTGCTGGTTCCCGGCTGACTGGCCGCAGCCACCCGGCGAGGCCGCGCCGCCCGCTGCCCCAATCGACGAACATTTGTCCGGATCCGGCCGCGTGGCGCGTTGTGAGGGGTGACGGCAGCCTCCGCAGCGCTGCCCCCGGCCGGAGGACACCAGATTGAGGGCGTCGACCGTGGACGAGGACCGGATCCCGGCGGTCGGCATGGAGGCCGACCGGCTGGAACCCTCGACATTCGGGCTGCTCTACCAGCAGCACCGGCTGTCGGTCTACCGCTATCTGCGCGCCAGGACCCAGAGCGACGACGACGCGCTGGAGCTGGCCGCCGTCACCTTCGAGCGCGCGTTCACGAACCTGGCCCGCTTTCGCCGGCGTGACGGCGGCGTCCACGCATGGCTTCTGCGGATCGCCAGGAACACCGCCATCGATGCCCATCGGCGGCGGCGACCGACGGTGGACCTGGCCGCATCCGGTGGCGCCCTCAGCCGCCTCGCCGTCGAACAGGATCGACGGGCGCGGGAGCGGGCCGAGGTCCTCGACCTGGTGGCCAGGCTGCCCGACCTCCAGCGTGAGGCTCTCCTGCTGCGATACGCGGGCGGGCTGACGGCGAAGGAGATCGGAGCCGTCATCGGCAAGCGCGAAGGCGCAGTCCAGAAGCAGATCGAGCGCGGCATCGCCGCCCTCCGGGAGGCCATCAATGACCCCGCATGACGACATCGAGGCCCGGCTGCGCCGGGCGGTTGACATGGCTCCCTCCCCGGACGCCATCCGCTGGCTCGACCAGCGCGTCAGCCGGGCCATGGCCCGGCCGGCTGCGGTCCGCGGCCTCGGACGTTCCGGCCGACGGCTGATCCTTCGCCCGCTCGCGCTCCTGGCCGCCTTCGTGCTGCTCACCGGCGCGGTGGTCGGAGCCATTGGCCTGCTGGAACGGGCCGCCACCCAGTCTGGACCGGGCCTGCGGCTGGCATGGGATCGCGCCGAGATCCTGGGGCTGCAGCGGGCCGACGCCGGGATCACGATCACCCTCGAGCGCGCCTATGCCGATGTGAACCAGTTCGCGGGCTTCTTCACCGTTCAGGGCCTGGAGGCGCCGGCCGTCGGCAGCGGCGAGCCTCCTCCCATCGAGTGGACTGCCGAGCTCCGCGACCCGACCGGTCGCGGCTCGGAGCAGTGGGCAACCAGTCGCCTCGGCACCGAGCTGCAGGACGGCAGCCTCTCCGCCCACGTTCATGGATGGTCGGGGGCCGTCACTCCGGCGTCGGGGACGTGGGAGCTGACATTCAGCTCCGTCGGCTACGGCGGGACGATGGTCCCCGGCGAGTGCACCGTGGGAGCCACCGACCCCGCATGCGTCAACCCACCCGAGAACGGGATGGTCCTGGGGACCTGGCGCTTCGCGTTCGAGATGCCCGCGCCAGCCGGGGCGATGGTGTCGAATCGCGTGAGCGACACGCGCGGGCCGGCCACCCTCACCCTCAGCGAGCTCCGTGTCAGCCCGACCATGATCAGCAGCAGGATCGCCCTCCGCGTGGCCGGCAGCACGGTGGCCTACTGGGGCCCGGACGGGCTGGCGATTCGCAACGGCGACGCGACCTACACCACCAACAGCGCCTACCACGTCACCCAGAGCTCCCGGGACCAGGGGCCGGATGGGGACGTCAACGACTACACCACGCCGGTGGGTGCCGCCGGCGCAGCCGGAACCTGGGTCATCGAGGTCCCCGCGGTCTGGTACGTCGTCGGCGACGGCGGGCCGGAGTCGCAGGTCCGCCTCGAGGGACCCTGGAGGCTCACGGTCGAGGTGCCGTGACCGCGGGGCACCCGCTGCCGGAGGCGGGGGCCATCGCCTAGGATGATCCGCAGAGGAGGTACCTGATGGCGAAGCTGCGGATCACCAGGCTGGGGCATGGCGGGGTCCTGTATCGGTCCCCCGGCGAGAAGTGGATCTGGGTGGATCGGTGGACGGCCTCGCCCGACTACCCCGACGCGCTGCGGCAGCCGGAGCGGGTGGACGTCATCGCGCCGACCCATGGGCACTTCGACCACATCGGCGACGACGGCGCGGACGTCGTGGAGCTGGCCCGGACGGGAGGCACCATCGTCTGCGGCCACGAGATGTCGATCTACTTCATCGGGCTGGGCCTGCAGGCGGTGGGCATGAACACCGGGGGCACCTTCGAAGCGGCCGGCATCGCCTTCAGCATGGTCCACGCCGATCACACCGGCGGCGCCACCCGCAGCGGCGTGCAGCCGGCGGTGACCCGCGACCTCGGCTGCTGGGGCTGGGTCATCACCTTCGAAGACGGCACCCGCGTCTACCACTCCGGCGACACCGACCTGTTCGGCGACATGGCCCTGGTCAAGGACCGATGGAGCCCCTCCATCGCGGTGCTGCCCATCGGCGGGCACTACACCATGGGCCCGGCCGACGCAGCCCGGGCCGTGGAATTGTGCGGTGCCGGCACCGTCATTCCCGTTCACTACGCCACCTTCCCCGTCCTGGCCGGCACCCCGGACGAGCTGGCGAGGCAGACCGATGCCACCGTGGCCGCCCTGAAGCCGGGCGAGACCTGGGAGGCGTGAGACCGATGGTCACCGTGGACGTGGCGCTGGAGGCCGGCGCAAAGCGGATTTTCGCGGTCGCCATCGACTGGCCGGGCTGGAGCAGGTCCGGCAGGACCGAGGCGGATGCTCTTGCCGCCCTGGCGGCCTACGCGCCCCGCTACGCGCGGTCGGTCGGGGACGTGGCGGTGCCCCAGGAGCCGACCCTGCGCGTGGTGGAGCGCCTGGAGGGCGGGGCCACCACCGACTTCGGTGCGCCCGGTGCCGTGGCGGCCGCGGACGGCCGCCCGCTCGACGCGACCGAGCTGGCC
>JBOGSY010000269.1:0-3128 GCA_050691915.1 Candidatus Limnocylindria bacterium
GTGATCCCGGCACCGGGGTCGTCCAGTACGGTGTACGCCCCCAACCCGGCGGCCGTGGTGGTCGCCATCGACCCCGGCCACGGTGGCTGCCTGGACTGGGGCGTTCCCGATCCCTCCCGGCGCGGCGAGGCGTATGCCGAGAAGACGATGACGCTGGCGATTGGCCTCGAGCTGCGGCGGCTGCTGCAGGAGCAGGGCGTCACCGTCGTCTTGACCCGCGATGCGGACGTCGCCCTGGCCGGCGACGACTACCCGGACCTGGACTGCAACGGCCCCGCCTGGCGCGACGTGAACGGCGACGGCCAGACCGGGTTCCACCCCGACGATCCGGAGGGGGCGATCCGGACCCGCGACGAGCTCCAGGCGCGCTTGGACCTGGCCAACCTGGTCCGCGCCGACGTCTTCGTCAGCATCCACATCAACTCGCTGACCCAGGACGGGGTCGTCTTCGAGATCGCCGCCACCGAGACCTTCTACACCGATGAGACCGCCTGGGGCGCGGCCGTCACCGAGGGCCTGGCCCGCACCATTCAGGACGAGGTCGTGGCGGCCATGGCCGGCGCCGCCGGGTACGACCGCCAGGACCGCGGGATCAAGGCCCACAACCTGTATGTCGTGGCGCCGCCGCTGCTGGAGGAGACGCCGGAGCGCCCGGATCGCCGCAAGCAGCCGACCCGCGGGGCGCTGATGCCGTCCATCCTGACCGAGGTCGGCTCCATCACCCTCGCCGCGGAGCAGGACCTGCTCGCCTCGCCAGCGGGCCAGGCCGCGGCCGCGGAGGGCATCTTCCGCGCCCTGGCCGGCCATTTCGCGGCACGGCCGCTGGCGGTGCGCTACGCCCTGCCCGACCTGGAGCCCGCCGCCCCGGCCCCGGTCGACGGCGACGGGCCGATGTTCTGGATCCCCGGCGTCGCACCCGGCGAGGTCGTGGCCCGCCTCACCAACAGCGGCACGCGGGCCTGGCCGGACGGGGTGGTCCTGCTGGCCGGCTGGGAGGCATCCGACCAGCCCTACCTGCGCCTGCCGCCGCCCGGGCTGCAGGCGGTGCCGGTAAAGATTCCCGCCCTGGGGCCCGGCGAGTCGGTGGAGCTGGCCCTGCCGGTGGCCCCGCCCGCCGGAGCGGGTCGCTGGATCGGCTGGTTCAGCCTGGCCACCCGCGACGGCACGCTGGCCGACCTCGGCTCGCCCCCACTCCAGGTGGCGGTCGACTGACCGCTCGGCCGATCCCGCACGAGGCGCGGCGGTTGACCCCCCGGAAGCAGCGCTGGTACCATTCTCGCGACCGATTCCGAACCGGCACTGCTGCCTCCCGCCGGCTCGGGGGTTGAGCGGGATCGGGCGCTGGCACAACACCCATCCGGGAGCGTTCTATTGCCCGATCGACAGCGGCCGCTGCGCCGATCGACCGCCACGCGTCCGCTGGCGCGCGCCGTCGCCCACCTGCTGGTCATCGGTCTCGTCGCCGTCACGGCCGCCTTCGGCATCGCCGCCGCCCGCTCGGCGCCGGATGCCGCCCGCAGCCCCGCCCTGCCGGCCATCCTCTCCTTCGACCTGGTGGCCCAGGCGCGCGGCGCCGCCGCCTCGCTCGCCCCGGAGCGCTCCGTCGCCTTCGAGCTCACCCCGGACCCCAACCGGCCCGACCCCATGCTGTCGCGACGCATGGACCGCGTGCTGCCCACCCCGCTGCCCACCCCCGTGGCGCCGCCCTCGCCCACGCCCGAGCCGCGCCGGGTGGCGGCGGCCCCCAAGCCGGTCAGGATCACCGGCAACGGGGCGCTGGTCTGGCCGGTGTCGGGTGGCACGATCACCCAGTACTACCACGCCGGCCACCTGGCCCTGGACGTCGCCGCCCCCTACAGCACCACCGTGGTGGCCGCCGACGACGGCGTGGTGACCTGGGCCGGCTGGCGCAACAACGGCGGCGGCCTGGTGATCGTGATCGACCACGGCAACGGGATCGTGACCGGCTACAACCACCTCGGCTCGATCTCGGTGGGGCGGGGCCAGGCCGTGGCCCGCGGCCAGGCGATCGCCGCGGTGGGCTGCACCGGCATCTGCACCGGGCCGCACGTCCACTTCGAGACGATCGTGGGGGGCGTGATCGTCAACCCGCTGCGCTACCTGTAGCCGGCCGCCCGCTCCTGGCTCGGCACCGGGCGTTGCTATCATCGACGGCCCATGTTCGCTGACCACGCCCGGATCTTCGTCGCGGCCGGGGCCGGCGGCGACGGGGCATCCTCATTCCGGCGGGAGGCGCACGTGCCCCGCGGCGGGCCCGACGGCGGCGACGGGGGGCGCGGCGGCGACGTGATCGTAGAGGCGGAGGCGGGCATGACCACCCTGGCCGACTTCCGGCGGCGCCGCCACTTCCGCGCCACGCCGGCCGGTCGGGGCGCCGGGCGCAAGGCCCACGGCCGCAACGGCCGGGAGGTGATCCTCCAGGTTCCGCCGGGCACCGTGGTGCGGCTGGCGGACGAGGGCGGGGACCGAGCCGCTGCCGTCCTGGGCGAGCTGCTGGCTCCCGGCGACCGGCTGGTGGTGGCCCGCGGCGGTCGCGGCGGCCGCGGCAACGTGCATTTCGCCACCGCCACCCACCGCGCCCCGACCCACTACGAGAAGGGCCAGCCGGGCGAGGAGCGCTGGATCGAGCTGGAGCTCAAGCTCATCGCCGACATCGGCCTGGTGGGGGCGCCCAACGCCGGCAAGTCGACCCTGCTGGCCGCCCTCACCGCCGCCCAGCCCAAGGTCGGCAGCTATCCGTTCACCACCACCAGCCCGAACCTGGGGGTGCTGGTCTTCGACGTCGAGCGCAGCGCGGTGATCGCGGACGTCCCCGGCCTGATCGAGGGCGCCCACGAGGGCCACGGCCTGGGCCACGCCTTCCTGCGCCACGTCGAGCGCACGCGGGTGCTGGTGGCGGTGGTCGACGGCGCGGACGCCGAGCCGGTCGCCGAGTGGCAGGCGGTCGCCCAGGAGCTGCGCCTGCACGACCCCGCGCTGCTGGAGCGACCGATGCGGATGGTGGTCACCAAGCAGGACCTGCCCGAGGCGCGCGAGCGCTGGCCCCAGGTGCGGCGGGCCCTGCGCGAGCAGCATCCCATCGCCGTCTCCGCCCATGACGGCACCGG
>JBOGSY010000270.1:0-3123 GCA_050691915.1 Candidatus Limnocylindria bacterium
GTCCAGGGCCCCCCATTCGTCGCGGCGCAGGACCCCGGTCGCCGCCTCGCTGCCAGCCATCAGCGGACCACCTTTTCGATCGGCACCACCAGGATGTCGCGCGCGCCAGCCTCCTTCAGGGCGGGGATCAGGCGCCACACGGTGGCGCGCTCGACGACCGAGTGGACCGCGATCATCGACGGGTCGGCCAGGGGCATGACGGTCGGCCCGGAGAGGCCGGGGATCAGCTCGCGGATCCGCTCCAGGGACGTCGCCGGGGCATTCATCATCATGTACTCCCTGCCCCGTGCGTCGATCACGCTGGCCAGCATCCCGACCAGCGGCCGCCATCGGTCGTCCGGCTGATCGGGGCGCGCCACCAGCACCGCCTGCGACTCGAGCAGGGTGGCGATGGGGCGCAGGCCGTTGAGGCGCAGGGTGCTGCCGGTGGCCACCAGGTCGACCACCGCATCGGCCACCCCCAGCTGGGGCGTGACCTCGACCGCACCGCGCACCTCCACCACCTGCGCCTGGATGCCACGCTCCTCCAGGAAGGCCCGTGTCAGCCGCGGGAAGGAGGTCGCCACCCGGCACCCGGCCAGCTCCTCCGCGGCCTGGACCGATGCCGCCCGGGGCACGGCCAGGGTCAGCGCGCAGGCGCCGAATCCCAGCTCCAGGACGGCCCGCAGCCCGGGCGCCCGCTCGGCGATCAGGTCGATCCCAGTGATGCCGGCGTCGACCAGGCCGTCGGCGACGTACTCCGGCACGTCCTCGGCACGCACGAAGAGCAGGTCCAGGTCGTAGTTGGAGACCGATGCGGTCAGGCTGGACGGGGAGACCTCCGCCTCCAGCCCCGCATCCCGGATCAGCTCCAGGGCCGGTTCGGCCAGGCGGCCCTTGTTGGGCAGGGCCAGGCGCAGCGCGGCGCCGCCGTTGAGGGTCATCGGCGGCTGCCCCGGCGGCGCACCTGGCGGGCCAGTCGCTCGATGATGAGCTCGTAGCCGCCGCGACCGTAGCGGCGCCATTGGTTGACGCGGCTGATCGTGGCGCTCGACGCGCCGGTGCGCGCGCTGATGTCGTGGTAGGGGATGCCCTGGGCCAGCAGGCGCGCCACCTGCCAGCGCTGCCCGAACTCCTGGAGCTCGCGGATGGTGCACAGGTCGCGCAGGAAGCGGAGGGCCTCGTCCTCGTCGCGCAGGGCGGCGACGGCTCGGGCCAGCTCGACCGTCCCCTCCGTCATCCAGCTGTCGGCGGGCTCGGCCTGGGCCGATGGTCCGTCGGCCGTGGTGGGCTGCTGATTCATCGCTTTAGCACGCTAATAGGTTATCGGGAGGCAAGCCTAGCGCGCGACGCCGGGGTCGTCAACTGGCGCATCGAACGCGTCGTACCATCGGCGCCGATGGAGGAGGACGTCAGCGCGGATGTGATCCACAGGCTCGAGCGCCTCGGCATCGAGTACATCATCACCGGCTCCGAGGCGCTGGGCCGCTATGGCGAGCCGCGCCAGACCGCGGACATCGACATCGTGCTCAACCTGGGGCCCGAGGAATTCAGCTCGGTGCGGCGGGCGTTCGAGGATGGCTACGTGGTCAACGAGCCGATGGCGGCGCGGGGCCGAATCCTGGCGTCCGTGGTCTCGATGCAGGGCCTGGGCAAGGCCGACTTCATGATCGGCCGCAGCGACGCATGGTCGCGGAGCGCCCTGGCGAGGCGAGAGCGCTGGGACCATCCTGCACTGGGGCCCACCTGGGTGCTCTCGCTCGAGGACCTCATCCTCGCCAAGCTGGAGTGGTCGGAGGGGGTATCCGAGCTCCAGCTGCGGGACTGTGCCAATCTTCTTCGCGCCAACGCCGGGAACGTAGACTGGACCTACCTTGACCGATTCGCACGAGTCCTTGGCATCAGCGAAGTCCTCGATCGAGTTCGCGCTCCGTCCTCCTGACGACGGTCAGCGCGCTCAGGACGAGCGCGTCATGGCGATGACGCCGTACGAGCGCGCGATGATCTCCACCCGGCTCCGGTGGAAGGCCATCGTGATGGCCAACCACGCCGCTGATGAGGCGGGACCACTGTCCGCGCTGGATCGCGCCGAGTTCATCCTCCGCCGCCTCTACCCGGAATTCACGGACGAGCAGATCTCCCACATCCGCTCGGAGCTCGCCAGGGCCGAAGCCGCGGGAACGTGGCACGGGTTCCGTCGGCCGGCGAGCTGACGCTGGGGCCGCCTCAGCCCGGCCGGGCCGCCGCGCTCAACCGCCTGACCAGGCTTCGCGCCCGTCGAGGAGCCGATGCAGCGGAGGCTTCGCGCACGGTCGAGACCAGCGCGGACCCGACGATCACGCCGTCCGCCACCCGGGACAGCTCGGCCACGTGCTCGGGCCGCGAGATTCCGAAGCCGGCGGCGACCGGTGCGCGGCCGGCCACCGCATCGCGAATCCGCCGCACCACCAGCGTCGCACCCTCGGCCAGGCTGTCGCCGGCGCCCGTGACCCCGTAGCGCGGCACGACGTAGACGAAGCCGGTCGAGGAGCGGACCACCTGCTCGACACGCCGGAGCGGGGTGTTCGGCGCCACCAGGAACGTCAGCGCCAGGCGGGCCTCGGCCGCGGCGCGCTCGAAGGAGGGCTCCTCGCCGGCCGGCAGGTCCGGCACGATCAGGCCGTCAACGCCGTCGGCGGCCAGCGACGCAAGTGCCTCGTCGCCGGCGACCCGCAGCGGATTGCGGTAGCTCATCAGCAGCAGCGGCTGCTCCCGGCCGGCGGCGCGCAGCTCCCGCACGACCTGCCGCGCGGAATCCAGGCCGGCACCGTGGCGCACCGCGGCTCGCCCCGCCTCGGCGATGGTCGGGCCGTCCGCCACCGGGTCGCTGAACGGGACGCCGATCTCCAGCAGGTCCGCCCCGCCGTCGAGCGCCGCCTGGGCCACGGCCACCGACTCCTCCAGCGTCCGGTGCCCGGCGAGGACGTAGGCGATGAACGCCGCCCTCCCCTCCGCGGCGGTCCGGGCGAACGCACCGCGCACGCGCGCCGGACCGGTCACGCCCGGACCTGGGCCTCGGCCCGGGCGGACTCCCGGTCCACGATCTCCAGGTCCTTGTCGCCGCGGCCGGAGAGGTTGACGAGCACCTGCGCATCGGGCGGGAGG
>JBOGSY010000271.1:0-3115 GCA_050691915.1 Candidatus Limnocylindria bacterium
CTCCAGGTCGAGGGAAGCGGTCGACGCGTCGTTGCGGTCCCGCGCGAAGAGCACCGGCGACGCCGCGAAGCCATCCCCGTCGTCCGCCGGGACCACGCTGGACGGGAAGGGCAGCTCACGCCCCAGCATGGTGAGGCGCTCCATGTGCGGGTAGGCCTCCAGAAAGCGGCCGCCGACGTGGTGCAGCCAGCCCTCGAGCGTGGCGGCTGGCGAGTCGAGCGAGGCGGCGTGGATGAAGTTCTTCATGGTGTCGGTGGCCACCACCAGGCGGTTGTCGCCGCGGGTGTAGGCGTCCAGGAAGACCTCGCCCCGGACCACCACCTCGATCTCGGCGGCCATCAGCACGTTGTCGCGGCCGGCGAACGGGGACTCGGGAATGACCGTCACGCCCCGCAGCGGCGTCCCGTGGGTGCGGTAGACCTTGACGTCGGCCTTGCCGTAGCGGATCTCGTAGTCCATCGTCACACCTCGATCGAAAGCCCGCGCAGCGAACGCAGCCGGTCACCGGCGACGTAGACCGCGTCGTCCACCGCCCGCCGAAGCTCGGCATCGCGATCGTTCCGCAGGGCGTGCTCCAGCAGCGGCACGATGGCGGTCTTGGGCCGGCCCGCCACGAACACCAGGTAGCGGAAGCCGAACTGGCGCTCGTAGATCTCGTTCAGCATGGCCAGCTCCTCGTAGGCGCGAGCGGTATCCGCATCGGCGTCGGCTTCGTCGTCGTAGCCCTGCTCGCCGTACGACGCCTCCGAGACCGATTCGGGCGGCGCGCCGATTCGGGGGTGGGCGTCCACCAGCTCCAGGCGCTCATCCTCCGACATCCCATGGGCGATCTCGAAGGCGGCTGCCAGCAGACCCGCATCAGTCTCGAACGGGCGGGCGTCAGCCAGGCGCCCGAGGAAGGCGGAGGCGCCCTCGAACAGGGGCTCGGCCTCGCGCACGAACGCCTCGGCCGGCAGGCGATCGAGATCCTCCACCTGCGGGAAGCCCCGCGTGCTGAGCTCGGTGGCATCGCCGCCGGTCGCCAGCTCGAGCTCCAGCAGGTCCCGGATGGGCAGCCCGTTGTCACCGTTGAAGGGTGGGATCTCCGGCTTCAGCTCCCGGTCCCGCTCCACCGCGCCGGGGTGGACCTCCGCGACCCGCATCCCGCGGCGCAGGTAGAAATGGATGGCATCCAGGTTGTCGTTGGTGGTGACCAGCCAGAGCCGATGGTGCCCGCTGGCGGCGGCCACGTGCCAGGCGGTCTCCAGCAGCGCGCTGCCCGCGCCCTGGCCCCGAGGCTCGGCGTGCAGGGTGACGACCTCCAGGCCGCGCTCAGGGGTCTCCTGGACGGTGGCCAGGCCGATCGCCCGCCCGTCGGACTCCGCCACCAGCCCCTCGAGCGCCAGGGGGTCGATCAGCTCGCCGAGCCGCGCCACCATGCGGCTGCCACCCGACGCGGCGGCGAGGAGCCGCTCCGCCCACTCCCGATCCGAGGGGGCGAGGTCCCTGACGTGGACGTCAGCCACGGCGGAAGCGAAACTCGTCGCCCGCCGACCGCGGCGCGGTGCCCGTGTCGAAGGCCACCAGCAGCCCGCCGTCCGGCTCGATCCGGTAGGTCAGCCAACGGCGCGCGTCGCGCTGGGCGAAGACCGCCTGGGCCTCCGCGGTCGCGACCAGGTCGAAGGTGAGCGGCGCATCGCGCTCCTCCCAGGCCACCAGCGCCGGGTCGAAATGCCGGAAGCGGAAGACCGCGCCGCCGTTCTCGGAACCGATCGCCAGCAGCTCGTAGAAGCGTGGCTCACCGTCCCGCTGGAGCCGGAACATGCCCAGCATGCTGCCGCCGGACGGCTCGGCCCAGGTCTCCTCGTAGCGGTCGGTGCCGCGCTCTCCGTGCCAACGGCCGGTGATCCAGACCAGGTCGTCGATGGTCGCCCGAATCGGCTCGGTCGGAAGCACGGCCTCAGCTGCCCCGATAGGTTGAGAGGCCGAACGGCGACAGCAGCAGCGGGACGTGATAGCTGCGCCGCGCGTCGTCGACCCGGAATCCGACGGCCATGTTCTCGAAGAACGGCGGCTCGTCGTCGAAGTAGGCCGCCACGTCCAGGACCAGCTGGTAGCTTCCCGGGGTCAGCTCGCCGCCGAGCAGGGCGCGGACGCGCCCGTCGGCATCGGTCTCCGCCTCCGCCAGCAGCTCGGGGGTGCCGCCCTCGTCCAGCCGGAAGAGCGCGACCGGGAAGCCTGCCGCCGGCTGGCCGGACTCCAGGTCCAGGACGTGGGTGCTGATGGTGGGGCGCGAGGGCCCTTGGGGCTCGGCCACTGCTATCCTCCGCGCATGGCTGACCTGCGGATCCGGGTGGGCGACGACCTCCACTTTAGCGCCGTCTGGGAGGTGGACGCTCCCCGCACGCGCGAGGCCCTCCGGGCCTGGCTGCCGATCCGATCGAAGCTGATCCACTGCCGCTGGAGCGGGGAGTCGACCTGGATCCCGTTCGGCGAGCAGCGGCCGAATCTGGGGTACGAGAACCATACCTCGCACCCAGCTCCCGGCGACCTGCTGATCTACGTGGGCGACGTATCGGAGTGCGAGATCCTGTTTCCGTACGGTGCCTGCTCGTTCGCCTCGCGGGTGGGCCCCCTGGCCGGCAACCACTTCGCGACGCTGGTGCCCGACGAGGGCTGGCGCGATCGCCTGCGCGAGGTGGGCCGCCGGGTGCTGTGGGAGGGCGCACAGCCGATCGAGATCAGCGAGCCGGCCCCTGGCGACCCGGCCCGGTGACCCGCGGATGTAGAGTGAGACGGCCATGGCCGAGTGGGTCGTCTTCATCGCCGTCATGTTCGTGGTGCTGCTTGTGATGCTGCGCCTGGGCCGCGGCGGCCGGCAGTCGACCGTTGGGCACTACGATCCGGATGCCGTCCTCCAGCCGAAGCTCAACCCGTACGGGGAGGCCGGATACCACTACGAGATCCCCGGCACGGCGCCGGACGGCCATGTGGCAGCACGGCGGGACGTCGATTCCGACTAGCCTGCGCGCATGACGGACCTGGTGGTCAGCGGCGGGACGGTGGTCACCGCCCAGCGCTCGTTCGCGGCGGACGTGGCGATCAGCGACGGGCGGATCGAGGCTGTCGCCCCGGG
>JBOGSY010000272.1:0-3109 GCA_050691915.1 Candidatus Limnocylindria bacterium
TGGTCTGCCCGCCGTGGCCGCGCGGGATGGGCACGTCGCCCGGGTAGCGGGCCGTGTCGCGGGCGGCGGTGATGGGACAGACGGTGGCCAGGCCGGACCGATGAAACGGCTCGTACGACACCACCAGCGCCCGCCGCTCACCGGCCTGCTCGTGACCCAGCGCCGGATCCAGGTCCACGATCACCACCGCCCAGCGCAGCGGACCGCTCAGGTCGGCCACGTCTCGCGATCGGCGCTGGCATAGGCGGCGTGGAGCTCATCGACCTCCGCCGCGAAGCCCGGGTCGGACGCCGCCGCTTCCCAGTCGGCCGCCTCACGCTGCTCGCGCAGCCGGCGCTCGAGCTCGTCCACGGCCAGCTCGATGACCGCATCCTGGGAACCTGCCACGCCATACCGCTCGGCCATCTCCCGCACCCGCTTCACGGTTCGAGGTGCGAGGTTGTAGGTGCGCTTCACCCGGTTCGTCACGCGGCAACGCTCGCACGTCCAGTCTTGGGTGTCAAATGGGACGTACGATCCGGCATTCGTCAGGTAGCAACCGTATTCCTGTTAGGCGGCTTGCACGGACCGATGGAGCCTCCCCTGAGCGTGGGCGCCGGCCTCGAAGTCGCCATCCCCCGCCTACCACCAACCAGGTTGCTATCTGGCGGGATCGGCCGGCCCCCATCCCTGCCGTACAGGAGGCGCCGACTGAAACGGGATTGGGTAGGCGCGGTGCACGATGCCGGCCCTTTAGGCGATTTCCACGGACCCCGCAGTGGTCGTGGGGACAGGCGGAACCTCGCCGTCCTCGCGCATCCCTTCGAGATGCATCCGGATGGCCGTGCGGATTCGCCGCCGCACCTCCGGCCTCGTGCGCCCGGTGGCCACACAACCAGGAAGGTCGGGCACATAGGCAGCGTAGTTGTTCTCGGTGCGCTCGTAGATGACGGCGTATCGCGTCATGAGTCTCCGTCCTTCAGCCCGGCCTGCTTGCGCACATTGTTCCACGTGCCCGGGGGCATGTCGTCACTCGGATTGCCCGAAACCGTAACCCGACCTGGCCGATCAGGATGCTTCAGCTGCCTGTGGCCACCCCGGGACTTCACTTCCCGCCATCCAAGCGCGTGAAGCATTCGGACGACATCCCGGACCTTCGGCACATCCAGATGGTCCACACAGGTGCTTATCGCCTACGTACGCGTGGCTTATCGAGGGCGTCGAGCACCGTCGTCGACCCGATGACAGCTCCCCCCTACCCCCGTCGCGACCGTCGGTGGCGGCTCGCTCAGTCCTGCGCCCCGCCCACCGCCGGGATTCGCCAGCCAGCAACCGCATTCCTGTTAGGCGCCTTGCACGGACCGATGGGGCCTCCCCCGAGCGTGGGCGCCGGCCTCGAAGTCGCCATTCCCCGCCTACCACCAACCAGCTTGCTATCTGGCGGCTTCCGGCCCGCCACCCGCCACCCGCCTAGGTCTAGGCAGGCGGGGCGCCTCTGAGTTCTGCGAGGTAGGCGCCCACATCGGTCCACGACGGCCAGGTCGCAGGGCGGGGACGGTATGCGGCCCGCTCTTCCGCGATGCCCTGGTCCGGACCGATGAATGCGCCGCGATCACCGGCTGCCAGCGCCAGCCGACGGTCGGCAGTCGCCAGGTCGGCATCAAGCGACTCCGCGAGGGCCAGGTAGGCGGCGTCGTAGGACGTCAGCTCGTGCCGCTCTACCAGGTCGATGACCGCCAGGCGTCCGGGTCGGTCATCCGGCAGCGTCCGGATGCCAAGGCTCTCCAGGTCGTGCAGGGCCTCCAGCACGTCCGCTCCCGGATAGCCGTACCGGCGGGCGAGGACGTTGATGACCTCCAGCCAGAAGATGGGAGGGACGGCGATCCAGCTCGGGAGGCGCTGGGTGACGAGATCGGAGGCGGCCTCGCTCCCCTCCTCCATCCGGACGAGCTTCAGCCCCACCGACGCGTCGAGGACCAGCGCCCTCATCCGTGGTCTCCGTGACCGCCTTCGCGCTCCCGGCGGACGGCGGTCCCGCTGTCAGGCGCCGCCAAGCTCTGCGGCTCGTCGCGCGACATCCGATCGCGGAAGGCCCGGAGCCGATCCAGGGTGGCACGGCCGCGCTCGATTCGCTCCGCCGCCGACTCATCCAGCCGGGCGGCATCCTCCGGCGAGACGAGCACCGCCAGGGGCCGATGGTCGCGCTGGATGAGGATGCGCTCGCCCGCCGAGGCCCGGTTCAGCGTTTCACCCAGGCGCGCGCGGAGCTCGGTTGCGGTGATTGCTCTCATAGTCAGCCATCATGACAAGCCCTCATAGCAACGTCAAGCCGGGCCAGGAATACCACCAGCAGGTGGTGATCCGGCGACGAAGTCGGCAGCGGCCCCGCGAGGCGGCGGCATGCGGTAGGCCGATCTTTGCTCGCTGGCGCGCCCGTTGGCGCGGCGCAGCCCGTTCGCGAGCCGGTAGTGGATGTCATCGACGATTGAGCATGTCGTTGCTCATGACAGCTGTGCGCTCGGTGTCTAGGGTCGATTGGGGGCACCGGGAGCCTGAGCAGGAGGCGGTCGGGCCGCCAGCCATGGCCAATCTGCGGCGCCGGGGCGCTCAGGGTCATTGAGTAGGGAGGAACGCGAGCACCTGACACCTTGACCCTGTGCCGGTATGGCTCAGCGTCAGCGGGTGCTGAGCGATGAGATGAAGGAGGGCCCTGATGGGACGCACGTACTCGAGGAAGCGGCGAGGCCGCGCACCGTTGGCCGCAACAGCTCTGGCGGCGATGCTGGCCTTCACCGCGGGGCCTGCGTGGGGCGCCCATGCCGGCACAATCGACCAGGTGCAACTGTCGACGGAAGCCGTTTCGCTAAGCTGCTTCAACGACTTCGAACCAGCGATGCTGGCTCAGCGAGTGACCCCCGCCGTTAGCTCCTGGGCCCAGGTGGACCTGTTCCTGCGCGTCTCCCCGCTCGATGGGCCCGGCACCGTCCTCACGCTGAACGTCCGGAACGATGCGATCGATGGGCCGATCATCGCCTCTTCGTCGGCGACCCGTCCCCTGGAATCCGGCCAGCCCTGGGTCAGCTTCCACTTCGACCCGGCCGTCCCCCTCGTCCCGGGAACACCCGTGTTC
>JBOGSY010000273.1:0-3106 GCA_050691915.1 Candidatus Limnocylindria bacterium
TCAGCAGGCTGCTCAGGACCAGCGAGATGACGGGCTTCTTGAGTGACACGGGGCTCTCCTTCGTGCTCTGGGTGGTCGTGGGGTGTTCGTCGGTGGTCGTTGTCAGGACGCGGACGGCGCCCCGCGCCGGAACGTCGTGGCGACGTCATTCGGTTTGGCGAGCGCGAGGAAGATCGGGCACCGCTGCAGCCACGCATCCTGCAGCCGAGCGAGCTCCTCGTCCCCCGCCCCGGAGGCGATCGTGACGGTGAGCTCGATGTCCGCCAGGTCCGGCGCGGCGCCCGCCATGCCCAGCAGGCCTCGGGCATCGGTCCGGCAGGAGACGACCGCCGACAGGTCGTCGATCGTCACCCCCAGCTGGGGCGCCAGCGTGTCGTGCAGGAACGCCACCGCGCAGCCGGCCAGCGCGCCGAGCAGGTAGGCGGTGGGGCTGGGTGCCAGGTTGCCGCCGCCCAGCGCGGCCGGCAGGTCCGCCTCCCAGTTGAACGGCCCGGCACTGAGCCTGGCGCGCCCGTTGGTCAGGGTCGCCCGCACCTCGGGGGCCTGCTGCGCGGCCGAGGCGTCGGCCTCGAACCGCCGCTCCGTTTCCGCGATCAGGGTTGTCGTCACGCCTGTCACCTCCTTCGATGGCCGCAGGTCGCGGCTCCATCGAGGACGCTAGGGAGCGGACGCGGCCCCGGCATCGGCGCGTGCACGCAAACCTGGCGGCCGATGCCGGCACGTCCATGGCGGGATGCACGTAGGGGCGGGGCGCCTACTCCAGGCTGTGGCGAACCACGGCGGCGACGGCGGCGGAGCGCGCCGCCTTGCCGGCGACCCCCAGCTTCAGGTACGCGTTCGAGAGGTGCCGTTCCACGGTACGCACGCTCAGCACGAGCTCGCGAGCGATGGCGGCGTTGTCCATGCCGGCGGCGGCCAGCCGAAGGACTTCCCGCTCCCGCTCGGAGAGCGCACCAAGGCTGGGTGGTTCGGCCGGCAGGGACCGATCGCGATCGGCCTCCATGAAGCGCCGAAGCTCGTCCAGGAAGACCTCCCACGCCGGCTCCGCGGCCAGGAGGATGTGGTTGCTGGAGTCGAGCGGTACCAGCCTGGCGTCGGGAACCCGGCTTGCCAGGTCATGGGCCAGCTCGAAGTCGTTCATGGCGTCCCCCACCGCGTGCAGCACCAGGGTCGGGACACGCAGCTCGCCAAGCTGGTCGGTGAGGTTGATCGAGCGGCGTGCCGCGCGTGCGGTCAGGATGTTGTGGGCCGATGTCGACATGCGCTGCAGCTCGTCGAACCAGCGCATCTGCTCCTCGTTGGCGCCGGGTATGAAGGCCTGCGTGAAGACGCGGCGGAAGATCGGGTCCTGGCGAGCCCACCCGGCGCGCAGCATGGCCTCCCATGCGGCCTCCTCGTCACGCTCCTCCGGGGTCTCGATTGGCGGGATCCCCGCCCAGCCGCCGTACAGGACCAGGCGCGTCACCCGCTCCGGGTGGCGCAGAGCGTAGGCGATCGCGACCGGGCTGTAGCCCGACATCCCCATCAACGCGAACCGACCGAGGCCCTCTGCCTCGATCACTGCCTCGAGATCGGAAAGGAGCGCGTCGAGCGAGTAGTCCTCCACCGACCAGTCCGACAGGCCATGTCCCCGGATGTCGTACCGAATCAGCGTGGCGAACTGGCCGATGTCGACCAGGAAGTGCCGCCACACCGGGCTCTGCCAGTCATGCTGGAGGTGGCTCAGCCAGCAGGCGACCGCCACCAGCGGCGGTCCACTCCCGTGGCGCGCATGCGCGATCCGCACGCCGTCGCGTGTCCGTGTGAACCGGATCTGCTGGGCTGCCTGCGCCGCGCCGGGGGTCTGAACATTCCCCACCTGGCCATCGTACGGCCGGTTGACAAGCGTTGGCGCGTGCAACGGCGAACGGTGATGGTCGCACGGGTCGGCGTCATCGTGACGTTCGTCCTGGGCGCCTGCGGCACCACGCAGTCGCCGTCCCCCGGCCAGTCGGAGGGCGTGGGGCCCAGTGCGAGCGCGTCCGCATCGGTCCTGGCGTCGCCGTCCCCCGCACCGGCACCGGTCGCCTACGACCCGGAGGCCGTCCTCCGGCGGTTGGGCGCCGAGCCACATCTGGTGGTGCGGGCAGGCACCATGGGGGGCGAAATCGTCATTGGTGGCGACTAGAATTCCACACTCTGGTCGGTGAGGCAGAGAAGGCGCGACCCGTGCCCAGGTCGCCCAACGGTTGTGCCCGAGCCAATGGCGAGACCGGCCCGACCAGTGCGCGTCTCGCGATGCGCGAGGGAGGTTATCGCCGTGGTCGGGCATCATCCTGTTTCATCCAACTCCGAACCCGCCAGCCGACGCCGGCTATTGCGACTGATGGGGGCTGGCAGTGCGGCGCTGGTCGCCACCCTGCTGCCCCGAAACGGCAGCCGGGCCGGACACGACGGCACCAACGTCTTCCACCTCGGCGAGGACAACGGGGCATCGGTCACGACTGGCCTCCACGCCGATGTCGAACCCAACGCCCTGATGGTGCTCAACGAGACAGGCAGCGGCATCCACGCCCACGCCCCCGGCGGCATCGGCCTGTTCGGATCCAGCGACACCTTCCGCGGCGTCTACGGCCATAGCGAGAGCGACTCCGGGGTTCATGGCGACAGCGTGGACGGGGCGGGCGTCTTCGGCGCCAGCGAGAATGGCCCGGGCGTCAACGGCGCCAGCTTCAGCGGCACCAGTACGGGCGTGGAGGGCTCCAGCGGTAGCGGCCCAGGCGTGGCGGGGCTCAGCCAGTCCGGCCCCGGGGTCGCCGGCCATAGCGCGTCAGGCGAGGGCGGAACCTTCTCCACGGAGACCGGCAGCGCGCTTGGGGTGTCGGGGCCGGCGCACTTTTTCGGGGACACTGGCGGCTTCCTGGTGGGGCTCGACAACATGAACACTGGAGAGGTCGGCGGCGGCATGCTGGCCAACTCTCGCGGCGGCAAGCCCACCATCGAGGCGGACGTCTTCCCGAGCGAGTTCAACCCCGGCGTCGGCGTGCAGGGCGTCAGCTACACCGGCACGAGCTACGACGACGGCGACTTCGCGCAGGGCCCGGGCATCGGCGTGCAGGGCCTGAGC
>JBOGSY010000274.1:0-3078 GCA_050691915.1 Candidatus Limnocylindria bacterium
CGACCTGGCGGACGTGGCCGGCCAGCCGGCGGCCCGGCGCGCACTCGAGATCGCGGTGGCCGGACGCCACAACCTGGCCTTCAGCGGGCCGCCGGGCGTGGGCAAGACGCTCCTGCTGCGTTGCGTGGAAGGGATCCAGCCCGGCCTGGCAGACGGGGAGGCGGTCGAGGTCAGCCGCATCTATTCCGCCGCCGGCCTGCTCGACCGGCGGGCGCCGCTGATGCGGCGGCGGCCGTTCCGGGCGCCGCACCACACCGTCTCCACCCAGGGCCTGGTTGGCGGCGGGCCGCGCGTTCGGCCGGGGGAGGCGTCGCTCGCGCACCGCGGCACGCTCCTGCTGGACGAGGCGCTCCAGTTTCGCGCCGACGCCCTGGATGCCCTGCGCCAGCCGCTGGAGGCCGGCACGGTCACCATCGCGCGGGCGGACGGCGCCCTGGCGCTGCCGGCGCGCTTCGCGCTGCTGCTGGCCTTCAACCCATGTCCCTGCGGCTGGGCGGGGACGCGGACGCGTGCCTGCCGTTGCGAGGATGCGGCCGCCCGCCGCTATGCGGCCCGCCTGTCGGGACCGCTGCGCGACCGCCTGGACCTGTGGGTCACCGCCGAGGAGGCTCCGCAGGCGGGGCTGGACGGCGCGGAGCCCAGCGCCACCGTGGCCGGCCGCGTCGCCCGCGCGTGGCACATCCAGACGGAACGCCAGGGGATGCCAAACGGCGAGCTTCCGGTCAGCGGGTTGCTGGGCCGCCTGGCGCTCGCGCCGGGCATCGTCTCGATGCTGGAGCACCGCGGCCAGCGGTTCGGGCTCTCGCCACGGCGGCTGCACCGCGCGGCACGCATCGCCCGCACGATCGCCGACCTGGAGACCAGCGAGACGGTCGAGGCCCGCCACGTGGACGAGGCGCTGCACTACCGGCCGGAGGTTGCCGCGTGATCGGCGTCGGGGCGGGGGGACCTCGTGGCGACGACGCGGCGGGCGGGTGGCAGCCTCGCCTCGCAACCGTCCAGGGGTCGGGATGGAGCGGCCTGCAGCTGGAAGGCCTGGACCCGGATGGCGAGCGACCGTTCTGGGTCGCCCTGTCGCTGGTGCCGGGCATCGGTCCCGCAGCCTTCGCCGCCATCCTGTGGCGTTTCGGATCGGCCAGGGCGGCCTGGCAGGCGGGGCCTGCGTTGCTGCGCGGCATCGCGCGACTTCCGGATGACGCGGGGGCCGGCCTGAAACGCATCCAGCGGCTCGGGGTCCGGGGCGTGTTCCGCGACGTGGAGGAGGCGGTGCGGCGTGCCGGCGGCCGGGTCGTGATCGCCCTGGACCCGGGCTATCCTCCTGCCCTGCGGCAGGCAGATCCCCGTCCGGCCGTGCTTTACGTGGCAGGCGATCCGGATGCGCTAAATGAGATTGCCGTGGCAGTGGTCGGCACACGCCGCGCGACCGGCTACGGGCGATCGTCCGCGGTCGCCATCGCCGATGAGCTGGCGCGGGCGCGGGTGACCGTCGTCAGCGGGCTGGCCCTGGGTGTCGATGGCGAAGCCCACGCCGCGGCTGTCGCGGCCGGCGGCAGGAGCGTGGCGGTCCTGCCATCGCCGCTTGATCGTATCTACCCGCCACGCCACCGGCAGCTGGCGGGCCGGCTGGTGGCGTCCGGCGGCGCGCTCGTCTCCGAGCTCGCACCGGGCCATGCCACTGGCCGGCCGGACTTCGCCCGGCGCAACCGGGTGATCGCCGGCCTCGCGCGGGCGGTGGTGGTGGTCGAGGCGCCGGACCGCTCGGGAGCGCTGCTGACCGCCGCCTCGGCGGTCGATCTGGGGCGGGAGGTGTATGCCGTGCCCGGCCCCATCGACGCGGTGGCGTCCCGCGGCTGCAATCGGCTGATCGCCGATCACATCGCCACCATCGTGACCTCGCCGGCCGGCCTGCTGGCCAGCATCGGCCTGCGACGCGGCGACCTGCCGCCCAGCGTGGCGAGCCTGTCGGACACGGAGGCGCTGGTGCTCGGCCGGCTCTTCAAGCGGCCCGGCTCGCTGGAGGAGCTCATCGGTCCAACCGCCCTCTCGACCGCCGCCCTGGCGAGCGCGCTGACCCTGCTGGAGGCGCGAGGGCTGGTGACCAGCTACGGCGGAATCACCTTCCATCCGACCCTCCAGGCCAGGCGCATCGGCAGGGTGCGGTGAGGGCCGAGGCTTGCGACCATGACGCCGCGGCGGCTATCCCGGCTATACTGCGCCCGCCAAACGGCACCCGTCCGTCGTGCCCGCCGGTCGGCAGCTCCCGCAGGAGTCCTTGGTCTATTGCGTTCGATCCAGACGATTCGTGCGGCCTTCGGCGCCGCGATCAGCGCCATCAGTCCCCGGCTCAAGAACCACCGAGCCGTGACCCGGGTTACGCTCGCGACCCTGGCACTCGCGGCCATCGCCGGCCTCTCGCTGCAGGGAGCGACCGCCGGCCCGCCCGAGATCCCCACCCGCCCGACAACGTTGCTCCCGGAGAACGTCGGCATCGGCGTGCCGACCACCGATGCGGTGAACCTGACCTTCGACGAGGCCATGGAACCGGACTCGGTGGAGAGCGCCATGACGGTGCGCCCCACCACCGCCGTCAGGCTGCGCTGGAGCGCCGACCGCCGGACCGTCCTCGTCGCACCAGAGCGCCGCTGGCGGACGGACGCCCGATACGTGGTGGCGGTGGCCTCGTCTGCCCGGTCGGCGGACGGAGGCTCCCTGGGCGAGATGCGCCAGCTCAGCTTCACCACTCAGACCGCCCCAACCGTGAGCGACTTCCAGGTGCGCTACGTGGGACAGTCGGACGAGCAGCGCATGCGCGCCCTGCTCCAGACCGATCCCGCCCCCAGGACCGCGGACGACCTGGTCCCGCCGGCCGACACGACCCAGGGCGTCAGCGCCGGGACCACCATCAGCGTCGGGTTCTCGGTGGCCATGGACCGCCGCGACACGGAGCGGCGCTTCGTCATCAGCCCCCATGTCCCCGGCGACCTGAGCTGGGAGGGCAACGGCCTGGTCTTCACCCCCAGCCAGCGACTGGAGCCGAGCGCGCGCTACGCGGTGAGCGTCGTCGGCGCCCGCGACGCC
>JBOGSY010000275.1:0-3069 GCA_050691915.1 Candidatus Limnocylindria bacterium
GATCAGCCCGGCGACGCCGCCGGCGATCGCCGAGACGGCGCCGATCCGGCTCACGGCGCGACCGCGGCGCCGCCCCCCGGCCCGTAGTAGAACGGCAGGAGGAAGCGCAACGCGACGACGACATTGAGCGCCATCAGCAGCGCGACCACCACCGGCAGCAGCGCCGGTCTGGCCCGCGCCGGCAGCCAGCCGGCGACGCCGAGCATGGTCAGCGTGCCGAAGCCGATCATCGCCGGGAAGGCGAACCGCGCTTGCGTGAACTGGATGGTGCCAACGTAGAGGACGCCGTAGCCGAACATGATGATCGACAGCCCCAGCAGCAGCACGCCGTCGCCTTGAACCGGAACCGGGTTCAGCGCCGGACCCGGCCGCCGCCGCCGGGCGACCAGCGCCCGCAGGACACCCACCACCAGGCCGGCCGCGGCGACCGCCCAGACGATCCAGACAAGCCGAGCCAGCGTCGGATCGATCGGCACCTGACGCCAGCCGTAGTTGCCCCAGAAGTCCTCGAGCAGTTGGCGCCAGAAGACCGGATCCCGGATCATCTCGCCGTAGCCGCGCGCCTGATCGCCAAAGCCGGGGATGCCGCGTAAGCGCTCGGCCCCGGTCGGGTCGCCGTAGAGCACGAACGACCGGGCAAACCACGGCATCGCCAGCACCAGCGGCACCAGCACGGCCCGCGCCAGGGAGGCGCCGAGGTCACGCCACGAGGCCGCCTCGGCGCGCCAGCGCAGCACCACGCCGGCGGCAACCACCGGCAGCACCAGGCCGAAGCTCGCCTTCGTCCACAACCCGGCGGCGGCAGCCAGGCCGATTCCCCATTGCAGACCGGGCGAGAACCCGTCCCGCACCCCTCGCAACGTCAGATAGACGACGAGCGAGACGATGGCGATCAACAGGATGTCGTGGTTGACGATCGCCGCTTCGAAGGCGAGCTGCGGTTGCAACGCGACGAAGAGGGGAACGCCGGCGCGCATGAAGATGTCGGCCGGAAAGAGCAGCCGGGCCGTGGCGTAGGCCAGCAAGACCACCGCGGCCCCGATCGGCACCGACGCCAGTCGCAGCGCGTAGAGTCGGGTTTCGGTGCCGCCGGGCGCCGCCAGGTAGAGCGGGGTCAGCAGCAGATGGTAGAGCGGCGGCTGAATCACCTCGGCGTTGCTCGGATAGTCGGCGACGTAGGACTCGTACGGCGCCGCCGCCGCCGGCAGCTCGACCTCCCCGACGACGCCCAACCCTTCGCCCGCGGCCAGGCGGGCGACGTAGAAGAAGTGGTCCACCTCGTCGTGGCCGGTGAACGGACCGACCATCGCGACCAGCAGCACCCCCTTGACCAGAAACAACACGACAAGCGGCACCAACCAGCCGGAGTCGGCCGCCGGTCCCTTTCGATCGCGGCCGAGGACCCGCAGCCGGGCGAAGGCGAGCCGTTGGTCGAGTCGTGGTCGCCGTGCTGTGCGCCGTTGGGTCGTGAACACCTATTCTGTCCGCGCTTCACTCCCGCCGCTCGCCGTCATCGCCCAGAGGGCACCCGAGCGAAGCGAAGCATCACCCAAAGGGTACCCGCGATCGCCTCCACCCCGTCATGCTGACTTGAGTTTGGACAAACTCGGCCGCGCCGGCTCGGCACGGCGAGTCGGACAGGGTAGCCGATGCGACCGAAGCGAGCCTCAGGCGGCCGTGGGAGGTGCCCGCCGCTGCACCGGCTGGCGCGGCGCTGGTCCCGGCCGCTGCCCGGGCTGCCGGCCGGGCGCTTTTCCGCGGGGGCAGGGGGGCTTGGCCGGGGTGCCCACGATGGCCAAAAGTCCCCCGAACGCCCGCCGCACCCGGCCCGGGGTCAGCCGACCCGGCGGCAATGGTCGCTCCCACGGCAGCCGCTGGTCGGCCACCAGCGGGCGGGCCAGCCACAGCTGCCACAGCGCCGCCGCCAGCAGCCACCCCCAGCGGTCGGCGGCCTGCGGCGCGCGCGGCCGGATCGTGGTCCAGCCCAGGTCCTGCTTGAGGAGCCGAAAGCCGTGCTCGACGGCGAAGCGCCGCTCGTACCAGCGCCACAGCAGGGCCAGGTCGTCCGGCAGCGGCCCGCCGTGCCACGCCAACCACAGCGGTGCCGGCGGCCGCGCGCGCCGCGGCAGGCGCTCCGGTTGGACCCGGACCACCGCGAACTCCACCGTCGCCGCCGGTTGGGTGTGCAGGTGCTCCCAGACGTCGATGACCACCCGCCCGTGGTCCGGATCGGTCAGCACCCGGGTGCGGTCGGGGGTGCCGTGGGTGGCGGGGTCCTTGCACCGGAAGAGCGGGCCGTGGATCGGCCGCCGGCCGCGGCCCCGATACGGGCCAGGCCGGCGGTGGAAGCGGCGGTGGCCGGCCAGCCGCACCAGCAGGTCCACGCCCAGCTCGGCGCCGATCAAGGCGACCGCGTCGTCGTGGCTGTCGAGCGTGACCACCGGCCGTGGTGCGGTGGCCGGGGACTGGGCGAGGACGGCGCGCAGTTGGCAGATCGCCAGCTGGGTGGGAGAACCAGCAGCCGGAGCGCGGCGCGCCACGTCCAGGGGCAGCACCCAACTGCCGTCGGCCTCGGGGACGGCCACCAGCCATTGGTATTCCCAGCCGGCCACGATCCCGGCCTGCGGCCGGCCCCGGTTGAGGCAGCGCTCGTAGGTGCGCTCGGGACTGGTCTTGGCCGCCGGCCGCGGCCAGGTCGAGCCATCCAGCGCCCAGAGCGGGCGCGACTCGGCGGGCGGCGCCGGGAGCGCACGGGTGAAGAGCCGGCGCAGGGCGGCCGCGTCGAGGGTGCCGTCGGCCAGGGCGTCGGGGGCGCTGGCCCAACGGCGGCGGAAGGGTGGGGCCAGGCTGCGCCGGACCAAGGAGGTCGGACCGGCGCCGGCCAGCACGGCGTCGCCCAGTGCGAAGAGGGCGTCCCGGCGCAAGCCGAGCGCACGCTGGTAGAATTCGGCGCGAAAGCGCGCCAGCGGCGGCGGGGCAGGAGTGATGTCCATGCCCCCAAGTATCCGCGATCCGGCGCGCTTTCACCCTACTGGCCTCCCGTTGTCCAAACTCAAGTCAGGATGATCG
>JBOGSY010000276.1:0-3056 GCA_050691915.1 Candidatus Limnocylindria bacterium
CAGCTCGGCCGGCCGCTCCGGCGCGACGGTCGTGCCCGTGCCGTTTCCGTTGTCGGGGGTCGTATCGGTCCTGGGGTAGAGCACGCCGATCTCGAACGGGTTGAGGCGCTCGGCGTCCTTCGCCGCGCGCTTGTAGGTCTTGCGGTAGAAGGTCAGCATCTCGTTGGCGCTGGCGAAGCCGATCCGGCGGCCGTTGTTCTCGATGCACTGGCTGGTGACGTCCACGAAGCTGAAGCCGGGATGCTCGATCGCCTCGCGGATCACGTTGCGCATGTGGAGCTGGTGATAGACGGTGGTCTTGGCGTAGAGCGCGTTCGTCGACGACCGGACCAGGCCCTGGAGGTTGATGGGCGTGTTCGGGTTCCCGGCCGGGCTCGACAGGGTCTTGGTGCCGGATGGCGTGGTCGGCCCGGTCTGGCCACCGGTCAGGCCGTAGATCTCGTTGTTGTTGCAGATCACCGTCAGCGGGGCGTTGCGGCGGATGGCGTGAATCAGGTGGTTGCCGCCGATGCTGGCCGTGTCGCCGTCGCCCGCCACCACGAGCACGTTGGTGTCCGGCTGGACCGCCTTGATCGCCTCGGCCACCGGCAGCGTCCGGCCGTGGAGGGTGTAGACGCTCTCGTACTTCATGTAGCTGCCCATCCGGCCGGTGCAGCCGATGCCGGTGACGATGACCGTGTTCGTCTCGTCCATGCCCATCTCGTCGAGCACCATGACCAGCAGCATCATGATGGTGCCGATCCCGCAGCCCGGGCACCAGATGGTGGGGAACAGGTCGAGCTTCAGGTTCTTCTTGAACCCCATCTCGGCGATGGCGGTCTCCGGCATCAGCCGACCCCCAGCGGCGAGCGGGGCTGGTGCTCGCTGGGCGCGGGCGGGATCGGCGGCTGCGAAGGCCCGCCGGCCAGGACCCGGTCCAACCCGTCGCGCACCGCCTCCAGGCTGATCCGCCCGCCCAGCAGCGGCACGCGCTTGACCTCGCGCCGGACGGCCAGCTCCAGCATGTCGGCGTACTGGCCGTCGTTGGCCTCCACGCACACGATCTGCTGGTAGCGATCGGCGATGGCGCGGATCTCGTCAGCCAGCATGGGATGGATCCGGATCGGCCGGAAGAGGGCGTAGTCGGGAGCCAGTGGCGCCGCGACCCGACTGACGATCCCGTAGCAGACCACCAGCACCGGGGCGTCGACGTTCCAGCCGTGCTCGAACAGCGCGTAGCGGCGCGCCACGGCCAGGTGCCGCTCCTTGGCGGCGTAGTACTGGCGCAGGTACTCGTCCGCGTCGGCAGTGGCGGGCTCGCCGGCGTTGGGGCCGTGCTCGTACATCAGCACGCCAGCGAAGAATCGCGGCCGGCCGCGCTCGTGGTGGCCGAGGGCCGGGATGCTGCGCTCCACCACCGGCAGGCTGCCCACCAGCTCGTCCAGGTCCACGACCTCGTTCAGGTGCGCCACGAACGTGTCCGACAGGACGACCACCGGGCTGAGCGACTCCTCGGCGGCGTTGAAGGCCTGGACCGTGACCCGGAACGCCTCCTCAACCCCGTTGGGGTAGAAGGCCAGCGGAGTGTAGTCGCCGGTGCTGCCGTAGCGGACCTGCATGACGTCGCCCTGGCCGGGCATAGTTGGCATGCCGGTCGCCGGCCCTACCCGCTGGACGTTCACGAAGACGCACGGCACGCCGACCTTCTGCCCGTAGCCGACCGCCTCCTGCATCAGGCTGAAGCCCGGACCGCTGGTGGCGGTGAACGACTTGGCCCCGGCCAGCGAGGCCCCGATGATGGCGTTGGCGCTGGCGATCTCGTCCTCCGCCTGCAGGAAGCGGAAGTCCGTGTGCTCGGCGGCCCAGCCGGAGGCGATGTTCAGAATCTCGGTCGAGGGGCTGATCGGATAGCCGGCGTAGTAGCTGGCCCCGGCCGCCACGGCACCCCGAAAGACGGCCTCGTTGCCCTGCGTCAGCCGCCTGGTCACGGCTGCTCCTTGGCCGCGTGGGCTGCGACCGCCGACGGGATCATCTCGATCGCCAGGTCCGGGCAGTACCGCTCGCACAGGCCGCAGAGGATGCAGTTCTCCTCTTCGATGATGGCGTCGTTGCGCAGGACCAGGGTGTCCTTGGGGCAGATCTCGACGCAGATGTCGCAGCGCTTGCAGAACACGGGGTTCCAGCTGATGTTGGAGTAGTCAACCCAGCGGATCCCGTCCTTGTGATCGTCGGAAGTGCCGGAGCCGAAGCCGATGGCCCCCGCAGCTCGGTCGCGTGTCATGGGCGGAACATGTTACGCCGCGCAGCCCGCCGAGTGCGGAGGAGCCGCGGCGCGGGCCGCGGCTCCTTGCGATCTTCCCCCAACCGAGCGTCAGAGCTGGCCGCGGAGCTCCCCGCCCGGGAAGTCGCCGGGACCCTCGTTCGGCGTCGCGTCGCCGTCGTTGGTGTGCACGTTCACGTACGCGCCGCCGGCGTTGATGGCGGCCACCAGGTCGTCCATGTCCATGCCGGCCAGGGGACCGATGAAGTCGGCCTGGGTGAAGGTGCCGGTGGCCAGGATGCCGTCGTGCCGACCGCCGCCAGCCGGCGCGTTCCCGAACAAGAAGACGGTCACTGGGCCATTCGTGCCAAAGGCGCCGATGTGGATGTGCGAGGCCACCACGTTCTCGATATTGGAGGCGATGAGGATGTAGGTCATCGTCTCGCCGTCGGGGCTCAGCTGGAAGCCCGCGAAGCCGCGCGCCAGCGTGTCGCGGGCCGGCACCTCCTCGTCTCCTGTGAGTGGCGTGACGAAGACCTGGGGCGGCGCGGCCATCGTGCTGGCGGTCAGCAGGGTGAGCGTCAGCGCAGCGGCAGCAAGGGCGACCGGAAGCCGTCGGGACATGGACTGTTCCTCCTTGCAGGGACGGATCACACTCGGGCAGCTCATCAAGGAAATACGGCGGCGGTTGCACTTCGGTGCGCCGGCGCACCGCTTCATCGGTCCTTCACGAGCGGGTCATACTCTGCGCCGCCATGGCGACCGTCCTGCTGGTCGACGACGACCCCAAGATCCGCGACCTGCTGCGCCTGTACGT
>JBOGSY010000277.1:0-3055 GCA_050691915.1 Candidatus Limnocylindria bacterium
CGCCCGACCCGACCCCGACCCCAACGCCAGGGGAGCAGCCCGCCATCGCCACGCCGGCTCCTGAGCCGGTCCCGGTTGCCCCGCAGCCCCTACCCAGCGAGCCGGAGGGGCCCGGCGAAGTCGTGCAGCAGGTGCTGTCCGCCGCCGCCGACCAGGTCCGGCGGGCGGTGAAGCCGGAGGCGGCGCTGGCGGTGACGACCGAGTTCACCTTCCCGCTCGCCCTGGCGCTGGCGGTGCTCGCCTACCTGGTGGTCCAGGGCCGGGTTGACTACCGCGATCCGAAGCTGCGTATCGCGCCGCAGCACGTCACCGAGACGATCGTCAAGTTCCAGGAAGAGGACCAGCTGTGATTCGCCAGCACCCCCGCCCGGACGAGTACACCGCCCTGAGCGACCGGATGAGCTACCTGCTCATCCTGCGCGTCGCCATGGCCGCCGTGGTGGTGGCCTGGAGCGCAATCCGGCCGGAAGCCCTGGGCGCGCCGTTCGCCGGCCTGGTGGGCGTATCGGTCGCCTACGTCCTGGTGGCCTCCCTGGCCGAGATGGCGCGCCGACGCGCCGGCCGCCTGGCGTTCACCGTCCTGAGTGGACTTCTCATCCTGGACGGCCTCTACCTGGCCTACGCCATGTACCTGACCGGTGCGACCCAGAGCCCGATCCGGTTCCTGATCTACCTGCACCTGGTAGCGGTCTCGCTGCTGGCCTCCTACCGGACCGGTCTGAAGGTGGCGCTCTGGCACTCCCTGCTCCTGTTCGTGGTGCTCTACGCCCAGGCGGCGGCGCTGCTTGCGCCGGTCGACGTCCTGCCCGGGCGGGGGATCGAGTTCGACCGCATGCCCGTGCTCAACGTCACCTCCTTCTGGCTGTTCGCCCTGGCCACCTCCATCTTCTCGGCCATGAACGAGCGCGAGCTCCGGCAGCGACGGGCGGACCTTCAGGCTCTGGTGGACGTGGGGGCTCGGCTGGACGACGTCGCCGACCCGGTGCACCAGGCGCGCATCGTGCTCGACGGCCTGGCGGAGCGATTCGGCTTCGAGCGCGGCGTGCTGATCGGTGCCGTGGAGGAGAGCCTGGTGGTGCTCGCATCCCGTGGGGCGCAGGAATGGACCGGATCGGTGCCGGCGGACGCCATCATCCGGCGAGCGTGGGAGCGACGCGAGCTGCTGCCGGTCAAGCGGCTCGACCCGGAGCACAACCCGCTGCTGGCGGCGACCCTGCCGAACGCCCGCAACCTGCTGGTCGCGCCCATGATCGCCGACGGCCGTCCGGTTGGCGCCATCGTGGTGGCCCACAGGTCGCGGACCGTCTTTGGTGTCGAGCGGCGGGTGGCATCGGTCCTCGGGCAGTTCGCGGCGCTGGCCGCGTTGAACCTGCGGAATGCTGTCCTCCTCCGCAACGTGCAGGACCTGGCCGAGCGCGACTCGCTGACCGGAGCCGCGAATCGGCGGATGTTCCAGACGGTCCTGGAGCGGACCCTGGCGGCCGATGCCGAGGCAACCGCCGTGACCGCCATCCTGTTTGTGGACCTGGACGACTTCAAGGTCGTGAACGACACGCTCGGCCACGCCGCCGGGGATGAGCTCCTGATCGCCGTCACCGACCGGATCACCGGCCTGGTCCGGCAGTCGGACCTGGTCGCGCGGCTGGGTGGTGATGAGTTCGCCATCCTGACCGATGACGACGCCGAGCTCCGCCGTTCGCGATCCATGGCGGAGCGCCTGGTGCGCGACCTGAGGGCGCCCTACCTGATCGGTGGTCACACCGTCAGCGTGACCGCCAGCATCGGGATCGCCAGCGCTCGCGACGCCGGTCGCAATGCCGCCGATGTCGTCCGCAACGCGGACGTGGCCATGTACATGGCCAAGGCCAATGGCAAGGCCGGCTTCGCCGTCTTCGACCCGGGCATGCATGCCGCCATCCGCGCCCGCCACGAGCTGGGCGCCGAGCTCCAGCGCGCGGTCGACCTGGGGCAGCTGCGCCTGGTCTACCAGCCGATCGTGTCGCTCGACTCCGGTCGCATCGCCGGCCTGGAGGCGCTCGTGCGCTGGCAGCACCCGGAGCGTGGCCTGGTGGCGCCGGGCCAGTTCATCGAGATCGCGGAGGAGAACGGCGCCATCCTGCCCATCGGTCGCTGGGTCATGCGCGAGGCCTGCGAGCGCGCCGTGGCCTGGCAGCGGCAGGGGCTGACGCCGCCCGCCCTCTTCATGTGCGTCAACGTGTCCGCGCGGGAGATCCAGCAGCCGGGCTTCGTGGGGGCCGTCGAGGAGACGCTTGCCTGGGCCGGGCTTGAGCCTTCCCGCCTGATTCTGGAGATCACCGAGACCGCGCTGATCAAGGCCACCCCGCCCACGGTCGCCACGCTCGAGGACCTGCGGGCCCTGGGCGTCCGGATCGTGATCGACGACTTCGGCACCGGCTACTTCTCGCTCAGCCACCTGCGCCAGTTCCCGGTCGACGCCCTCAAGGTGGCGAGCGAGTTCGTGCAGGTCGCGGAGGGCGACTCGCGGTCGGCGGCGCTGGCCGGCGCCATCGTGGCGCTGGGTGAGTCGCTGGACATCGCGACCGTGGCCGAGGGGATCGAGACCCAAGAGCACGCCGAGCGAATGCGGCAGCTGGGGTGCACCTACGGCCAGGGCTACTACTTTGCCCAGCCGATCAGCCAGGCCGACATCGAGGAGGGCATGGAGGGCATGGCCACCAACCGTCGCTGGCGCCCCGCCAGCGAGCGCCGGCCCGCCTCGCGCCGCCGCGGCAAGCAGGCATCCGGCCCGGCGCAGCCAGGGGCGACCGTCACCGAGCTGGGGCCGAGCCCGGCCTGAGCCGGGCAGCGCCGCCCCGGGCAGGCCAGCCGGTTGGGGTCTCGCGCGGTTTCGCCCCAGGGATCCAACGGCCACGCAGACGGGGTTGAACCCCCGTGGATGGGCTCGAAATTGCACCGGGCGGGAACGCCCCGCAGGCGCCCCCGCGGGCTTGGCCGATGGATTCGCCCCACGAAACCGCCCAGGGACGTCTACGTCGACGAGCTCGCGCCGCGCCACCCCGGGCGGGCCCTTGGG